>JAYTUY010000137.1:0-21592 GCA_043744275.1 Saprospiraceae bacterium | reverse complement strand
TCTACAAACGTAAGAGTCCTCTGGACTCATTTTAAGGATTTTGCAGGAAATTCTAACACATTTCGTAAGAACATAGTTAAGTATATGCTGTAGGTTTTCAAAACCTCGTAGGATTAATGCTATCAAAAATTAATATCAAATCACTCCACCACAAAGCTGCGATCCGCATAAAAAAATTGACCTCTTTTTTGAATGGTTACCGTCAAAGTAAAGCTATCTCCAGCTTTCAATTTTTTGACTAATTTTTGCATGTCCGCATTGATAACGCCGTTGCTATGAGCATCTGCATACTTGCCAGCTCGCTCGCGTTCAAAGATTAACTCATTGATTTCCAATAAGTTACCCATTTCATCTCTCACAGTCAGAGGCAGTGCAAGCGTTTTAGTGAGTTCATCTTTCGATATTTTATTGCCCTTGATATTTCCCCAATTAATCTGAAAACCGTTGGCAAATTCAGCATCATTCTTTTCAGTGAAGCGAATCGGCAGCGTCATTTTCACTTTTACTGGTCTGCCATTCAAAAGGGCGGGTTCCATTTCAGGAATGCTTTTCACGACTTTCAAAGCGGCTTCATCTTGTGGTTTTTCAAGACCCCTCAGTATAGTAGCATTTTCTACTGCTCCCGCTTCGTTGATAAAAAAAGTGACATACACTGCGCCCGTAATGTCAGACTTGGGCGTTTCGAGATGAGTAGAAATAAAAGCAATCAAAGCTTGATTGGAACAATTGCGTTTTTCAACAGTGCCAGCCATCATTTTTTCGCAACCTTTGAAGTAAGGCATTTGATCGGCTTGTGTGTATAGCGTATCTTGAGCTTGTAATGTCAACGTCAAGCACATAAAAATGCCCATCAAAACGCTGTGTATATTTTCTCGAAGCATCATAATTATTTAATTGTAAATGATTGATAATCAATTAATTGTAATAAAAAATTGAAATTATTATATGAAAAAAATCTAAAATAGGAAGATGCAAAAATTTTGCCACCCCTCAGTATCCAGAGGTTTTAATCCTATTTTAACTTAAATTATTTTAATTTGCAAATTAAAAAAGACCTAACTGGTTAGGTGGTTGACCCAGAGGGGCTAAATATCGGTAGAAAAAAAGACTTTGAATGAAATTTCCATTTTTTAAAATAATCGTTTTTATGATGCCGCTTGTGGCATCGTGTCAAACGCTGAATGTTCGCACGGTTGCGCCTTTGCCTTCGGTGGTCAAGGAGAGTTCGGGCATCGTTGCAGAATCCAATAATCGCTTCTGGACGCACAATGATAGCGGTGGCGAGCCTGTTTTATATCAATTCGATTCGACTGGCACGCTCCTCAAAACCATGCGAATTAGCAATGCCACGAATATTGATTGGGAGGAAATTCAGTTGGATGCCAATGGCAATCTCTACATCGGTGATTTTGGCAATAATAGTCAAAATCGAACTAACTTATTGATTTACAAAGTTTTAAACTTTAAAAATAAAACGCAAGACTCTGTTTTGACGGCTGAAAAAATAGAATTCAACTATGAAAACCAAACAGCTTTTCCACCTGCTGATTCTCTCAAACATTTTGATGCGGAGGCAATGTTGGCTACGCCTGATTCCATCTATATTTTTACAAAAGATTTTGATGCACAACCGTATAGCGGCAAAACGTGGATTTATCGACTGCCCAATGTGGCTGGGAAGCATACAGCAAAATTAGTAGGTATTTTTGAAACTGATAATACTTGGAAATTTAGGGGAGCGATTACGGCGGCGACTAAGAGTGGGGATGGCAAAGTGGTGTTGATGGCATATTTAAAACTTTTTGTTTTTACTGATTTTGTAGGCAGAGAATTTTGGCGTGGGCGAGTTAAAGCATTGGATTTCAATGTGTTAGAAATAGCACAGCGCGAAGCATTGACATTTTTACCCAATGATAATTGCCGAATTTTCATCACTTCCGAAGAAGCACGGGGCATTGGTGGCAACCTTTCAAGCATCAATATTTGCGATTATTTGACTAAAAATAAAGATTTGGCGGCGTCTGAACCAATTGTAAAAATATATCCGACCCCCTCAGTATCCGACCTCTTTTTTGAGATTTCAAGCAGTTTTATGGACAATTATTATTTGAAAATATTCAACACCAGCGGCATTGAAATTTTTAATAAACAGATTCCGACAGGAGAAAATAAAATTTTATTAGAAAACACCCTTTTTCCAAGCGGCGGCATGTACTTTTACCGACTTTTTAAAAAAAATAATATGCCTGTAAAAACGGGTAAAATTATGATTGTCAAATAAAAATTTTGTATAAATAATTGATTACCAAGTATTTATACGATAGATTAACTTTTTAACGATTACCAATTTTAAAATTTTATGATTTTCAGCGATAAAAAAATATTAGAAAGTATTGCCAACGGCGAGATAAAAATTGAGCCTTTCAGACCCGATTGCATGGGCACTAACTCCTACGATGTGCATTTAGGAAAATGGTTGGCGACCTATAACGATGCTGTTTTGGACGCCAAAAAGCACAACGCTATCACCCATTTTGAGATTCCGACTGAGGGGTTTGTCTTGCAACCTGGCACGCTGTATTTGGGTGTGACGGAGGAATATACCGAGACTTTCAACGCTGTTCCGTTCCTCGAAGGTAAGAGCAGCACTGGGCGTTTGGGTATCGATATTCACGCGACGGCGGGCAAGGGAGATGTCGGATTTTGCAACCATTGGACTTTAGAAATTTCTGCTGCCATGCCTGTCCGTATATACGCGGGTATGCCGATTGGTCAATTGATTTATTTTCAAGTGGAAGGTGAAATTGAAAATTATTACCATAAAAAACAAAATGCGAAGTACAATAATCGTTCGGATAAGCCTGTGGAAAGCATGATGTGGAAGAATAAATTTTGAGATTGTGCTGGGTGGATGGGACACTGGTTTAGCTGATGCGACTGATTTTTTCTGATTTTATAAGTTATTGATTATCAAGTATTTATAAAAAAATAGCGATTGAATTTTTAAAATTCAATCGCTATTTTTTTTATTATAAAACTAAGAAAATTTATGCTTTTATTCTCGCTTTACTGAGCCTTGAAGTTTTCAAAGTAGCACCGTTGACATTGAGCAAACGGATGATATAAATACCATCAGGCAAATCATTGACGTAATATTTAGTGCCATCGGAGACTTTATAAGAGCGCATTTGACGACCGATGATGTTATAGATGACCACTTTATCCACGCTGCTATTGTCCGAAATCATAAAATAATCTAAGGCTGGATTTGGGTAAATACTGATATTTGGATCAGGCGTTTTAACTACTTTTTCTTTTGAATTGCTTGAAAAAGTGAGTTTACTTGTCACAGCATTCACTTCGTTCCCTTGTTCAAAAATTTTGACATCTATGGTTGCCGCGCCACTTTTTTTCTCTGGGCGAATAAAAACATCGAGATTGGTGGATGCTCCTGCGGCGAGTTCGATATAGTCGAGTGGGCTACCTGTTGCTGCCGACCAGCAATTGGTTTTATCGCAAACAAGACAATACCAGCCGTTGGTGATGGTAGAAAGTGAGCGTTGCCAAGTAAATTTTTTCATTTGATTGGAGGTATTTTTAATAGTAACACGTCCTTTTACTTCAAACGAATCAGGATTGACCGCCATCTTAATATCTTGAGAAGAGATAGCAAGCGTCACTTGTGCGCTTCCCCTCAGTATTATTGTTAAAAAAATCAAAAAGAGTAAAGAATATTTCATGAGTATAAATTTTCAAATTATTTGAATACAAAATTAAGAATTTCTAAAGATAAAAACCCGACTAAATCGCTAAAAGTTGCTTTGTATAGGTCTATCCGCTGTTAAAATTCTATTAAAATTATCGAAAATTATTTTTTTCAAATCCTCCAACTCTATATTCAACACTTCCGCTGCCTTTTCATAAACGGTTTTAATACTCATATTTTTATCGTCGGTTTCAAAAAAGAGCCGTTCATTCGGAATAATATGGAGAGCTTGAACCGCATTACTTTCTTTTTTCAAAATAAGTGTGCCAATGGAAATATAAAAATCATTTTTAATTAAATCATCCAACAGAATTTTATTTTGATTAAAGCCATGAATAATAAGCGGCACGCGAGGTTTTAATCGTTTTTTGATAGCTATAATTTCATTAAAAGCTCTGACACAATGAATGATAACGGGCTTAGAATAGGATTCAGCTAATCGAATTTGAGCCTCAAAAATTTGAGTTTGAAACGCCAAATCTTCTCCTTTTAACCTATCCAAACCACATTCGCCTAAAAATATAACACTTTGATTATCAATAAGTTGTGTCAATTTATTTAAATCAGTTTCAAAATTATCTTTACTTAAAAACCAAGGATGAAGACCAGCTGAAAAATACCCCCCCTCAGTATTTTCAACAAATTGACCTTGTTGAGTGATATTCAAAACTGAAATAACGTCGGCATCGTTATTTTTAAAATGGGTATGTATGTCAACAAAAGGAGTCATTTTTAAAGATAATTGAAAAATATGAGAATAAGATTGCAAAGGTAAAAAATACTGAGGGGGGTAAATGTCTTGATTTTATCGTAATTTTGCACCATGATTTCAGCAGAAGTAAAAATAAAGAAAGATATTCGGTTGCTGACAAAGCCGCAACTCGAAGAAATCGTGATTGGCTTGGGCGATAAAAAATTCCGCGCTGGTCAGATATTTGAGTGGCTATGGAAACGGTCAGCCACATCTTTTGATGAAATGACGAATCTGTCATTAGAGTTTCGTCAAAAATTGGAAGAGAATTTTAGTATCAATCCTATCACAGAAGATAAAATTCAAAGAAGCGCAGATGGCACTATTAAAGGGCGTTACCGCTTGCATGATGGGCATTTGATAGAAGCTGTTTTGATTCCCGTGCCTTCTGAAGACCGCTATACGGTCTGTGTTTCTACGCAAGTCGGTTGCAGTTTGACGTGTACTTTTTGTGCAACTGGGCGTATGGGGCGCGTTCGCAATTTGGATGCGAGCGAAATATATGACCAAGTGGCAGCTATTAATCGGCATTCATTGGCTGTATTTGGGCATCCGTTGACCAACGTCGTGTATATGGGCATGGGCGAGCCGTTGCTCACATATGCGAATGTGATGAAAAGTATTGAGCTATTGACTGAGGGGTTGCAAATTGCGCCGAAACGGATAACGGTTTCGACGGCAGGCATTGCTAAAATGATTCGGAAAGCTGCCGACGATAAGCCAAAATTTAATCTTGCGCTCTCACTTCACGCTGCAGACGATGTGAAACGCAATCAAATAATGCCTATCAATGAACAAAATAATTTGGAGGTGTTGATTGATGCGTTGGATTATTTTTATCAAGCAACTAAAAAGCGTATCACATTTGAATATATCGCCTTCCAAAATTTTAATGATACACTTGAAGATGCGGCTAATTTGGTGAAAATATGCAAGCGGATTCCTGCATTGGTGAATATATTGGAATATAATCCGATTGATAATGCGCCATTTTTGAAATCAGCCGATGAAAATATTAACAAATTTGCGAGGTATTTGAGTGAGCATGGTGTGATAGTGACTGTTCGGAGGAGTCGAGGTAGAGATATTGATGCGGCTTGTGGTCAATTGGCGAATAAAGGGTAGAAAATTTTCTCAAAATACTGAGGGGTAAAAAAGCTGCGTGAATATATTTCACGCGGCTTTTTTATTAAAGAAAAATAAATTATTTAGATTCATTCAAAATAACATTGAAAATTGTTTGCAGAAGTGAAACAGGTCATTACTTTTGTGTCATTATTTTTATTTAATCTAAATAGCCTGCATAATGAAACTCAATTACAGAATCTTAATTTTAACTTTTTTTGCATTTTCAAATCTCTTAGCCATTAATCCAAACGATGAAACTGGTTCTATTTCAGGAAAAGTATTGGATTCAAAACAACAGCCAATCATTGGAGCAAGTATCGTCTTGAAAGGAACTGTTAGAGGCGTTGCCACCAATGAACAAGGGGAATTCATCTTAAAAAATGTCAAAATTGGCATTTATACGCTTGTCGTTTCGAGTATAGGGAGTCAAATTCAAGAAAAAACGGTGGATATACTGAGGGGTCAAACAACGGTGATTAATTTTCAATTGACTGAGAATGATTTGTCATTGCAAACGCTTCATGTCGTTTTTAATAAAGGTGTGCGCGGCAATGACCACATGGCAGAAGTGAGCGATTACACAATAAATGCTACAAAAAAAAATGAAGTCATCCGTTTAGATCGTATTGATGCCAACTTAGCAATGAATAATATGCGTCAGATTTTCGGTCGGATTCCGGGCATTCATATTTGGGAAAGCGATGGCTCGGGCATTCAACTGGGCTTGGCTTCAAGGGGTTTAAGCCCTAATCGGTCTTGGGAATTTAACGTCCGTATGAACGGCTACGACATCACGCCCGACCCGATGGGCTATCCTGAAGCTTACTACAATCCACCGATGGAGGTTGTGGATCGCATCGAAATTGTGCGCGGTGCATCGTCTCTACAATTCGGTCCTCAATTCGGCGGTTTGCTCAATTATGTTTTGAGGAAACCCGATATTTCTACCCGTTTTACCTTTGAATCTCAAAATACAGTCGGGAATAATGGTCTTTTTAGCACATTTAATTATCTCGGAGGTACTGAGGGGCGGCTAAGTTATACCGCATATTATCAAAAACGAGTGGGCGATGGCTGGCGACACAACAGTTATTTCAATACCGACCACGCACACTTAGAAGCCAATTATGCTTTGAGCAATAAATTCAAACTCGGTTTTGAAATCACTTACATGACCTATAAAAGTCAACAAGCTGGTGGCTTGACAGACTCTCTTTTCAGTGTGGACGCTCGCCAAAGCCTTCGTGGTCGCAATTGGTTCAGCACGCCCTGGCTGGTTCCAGCATTGACGGCGGAGTATGTTTTTAGTGAAAATGCTCAACTTAGTTTTAAAACTTTCGGCACAGTGGGTGAGCGCAGCAGCATTGGTTTTGTGAGTGCTATCAACAATCAAGACCCCCTCAGTACCAACCGACAAATTGACCGTGATTTTTATAAAAACATCGGTTTAGAGGTTAGATTCTTAAAAAATTATACCCTTTTCAATAGAAAACAGACTTTTTCAAGCGGTATCCGCTATTTTAATGGCAATACTCATCGTCAACAAAAAGGCAAGGGCGATACTGGAACTGAATTTAATACAGCACTCTCAGAAGCCAATTACCCAACTGATTTACGTTTTATCAATCAAAACTTCGCCGCTTTCACGGAGCACATTATCCACGTAACGGATAGATTACTCTTCACAGGCGGCGTTCGTTTTGAGAACATTTCTACCAATTCTGATGGTCGCTTGAGTTACAAAACGGATGGTAGTGAAAACCGAATTACAGATTTGAGACGCACTCGAAATTTTGTCATTTTCGGCGGTGGTTTAGAATTTCACCCGACTAAACAAACGGAGATTTATAGCAATATTTCTCAAGCCTACCGCCCTGTCCTATATTCCGATTTAACACCACCTTCCACGACGGATGTGATTGATACGGATTTGAAAGATGCTGATGGCTATAATTTTGATTTGGGTTATCGAGGTAAAGTGGGTGCTTGGTTGAATTTTGATGTGGATTATTTTTATGTCAATTATAACAATCGCATCGGCACGATTACGCAATTGGATGCCGCCAATAAAACGTATCAATTTAGAACCAATTTGGGTCAAAGCATTTCAAAAGGTTTTGAAGGATATGCTGAAATTGACCCGATAGCTGCTTTTACTCCTCAATCGCCCTTAGGAAATTTGAGTTTTTTCGCTTCAATGAGCTTTATTAATGCTCGATATCAAGACTTTAAAACGACCAGTGTTGTGAATGGTCAAATCGTAGAAGGGAATTTGAAAAACAAACAAGTTGAGAATGCCCCTCAGTATATCCACCGTTTTGGGGCTACTTATGCTAAAAAGGGTTTCTCATTGACTTGGCAAATGAGCAGTGTTGGGGAAGCTTATGCAGATGCTGCGAATACCGTTAAAGCCAATGTGGCTGCCACCACTGGTTTGATTCCAGCCTATAAAGTGCAGGATATTTCAGCCAGTTTTAAGTTTTTGAAGCACTATAATGTGAAAGCAGGCATCAATAATTTGACCGACGCCCATTATTTCACACGCCGTTCGGGAGGCTATCCTGGACCCGGCTTGTTGCCTGCGGATGGGCGAACTTGGTATGTTTCAGGCGGATTGAAGTTTTAAATATATTGCTAAATTAATTTTTACGTAATTTTACAAAAAAATTGAAGCAATGAATATTCTAAATTTAAAAACAATTTGTTTTATGATTTTTGCTAACACCTTGATAATCAATAACTTGCAAGCTCAAAGTCGCTTTCGAGGAGGCGTAGTAGCAGGATTTAATGCAGCGCAATTAGACGGCGATGCAGCAGCAGGATATCACAAAGTGGGCTTGAATACAGGGCTTAGAATGCTGATAGAATTGGGCGGAAGATTGGAATTATCTACTGAAATTTTATACAGTCAACGCGGTAGTCGCACGACAGAAAGTGAATCGCCTGTTACGCGCTCATGCACTCTGAATTATTTGGAAGTGCCTGTTTTACTGAATATTCGGGATTGGAAAAAGGCGGGTAGCGATGGCGTGGAATTCTATAAAGCATCCTTTTCCGTAGGTGTATCCTATGGGCGTTTGTTCAAATCTACTTCAAGTCGAAATTTTACTCATGCAGCCGTGTTAGATAAATTCAGCACGAACGATGTTAGCTTCATGGCTGGTATTAATTATAATGCGACACGGCATTGGGGTTTTTCAATGCGCATTGCCAAATCAATGGCGCGACTATTTAATTATGAAAAATATATCAACGAACCTTTGGCAGGAGGATTACCCAATTTGAAAGGGCATTATTTGACATTTCAAACGGCATGGATATTTTAATTGAGTGATGAAATATAAAATATTAAATTACCACGTAACATGGAACTAAGTTTTCTTGTTACGTTGTTTTATGGTGAAAACTTTTAATTGTTAAAGTTTTGTATTTATTGTTTGCAATAATACGCTTGTAGAAAATCCTAAAATATGCAGTATTGTTACTGAATTTTTGGCAGTGATAAACCAATTCTTTGTAATACGCATCTTGTACTTCGCTATACAAGTCAATTAAAAATAGTTGCCAGTCCATTTTCCTAACTTTTGATTGTGATTCAATCCTCAAAGTTAAGAGCTGGTTTTTTGTCTCATTTAAATTTTAACCCGTAATTCGCATAATATACAAATTGTATTACCCCCTCAGTATTTTCAATAAAAAAATGTTTTTTTTATTGAAAATTGTTTTAAATTTGTTAAATTATTGAAACAATTTTCATTTATTTAAAACAAAAAAAAATAACTATCATGAAAATTATTAAATGGGTTTTAGGTATCATTGCGCTGCTTTTAGCACTGGGTTTTTTAATGCCTGGCACGACTCACGTAGAGCGTACTATCGACATCAATGCTCCAGCGAGTAGTGTTTTCAATCAAGTGAATGAATTGAAAAATTGGTCAAATTGGTCACCTTGGGCTAAACTTGACCCCAATACTGTCTGGAAATATTCAGAGCCTTCGAGCGCAGGTTTGGGCGCATATTACACATGGGCGAGTGAACAGAGCAATGTAGGCAAAGGAAAAATAACCATTTTGGAATCAAAACCCAATGAGTTGGTACGCAACAGAATGGAATTTACAGGACAAGGTGAAGCCATGAGCAATTTTATTTTAACAGCAAAAGATACGACATCTACAAAATTAGTGTGGACTTTTGAAAGCGACAATGGCTTAAATCCTTTCAGCCGCTGGATGAGTTTATTTATGGATAAAATGATTGGTCCCGATTATGAAAAAGGTTTAGCCAATATGAAGGCTTATTGTGAGTTGAAAAAATAAGGTTAAAAATATTGTATAAAATTAACAAAAAAAAATCCATAATATTTACATAAGTTATTGATTATCAATCTTATGTAAATTTTATGGACTTTTAATTTATAAAAACTTATAAGGCTTTTATCTATTTTAACCTCAAAATACTGAGGGGGGTACTTATTTATTTAATCCTCAACTGCTGACCTGGCTTAATAACATTATCAGCTAAACCGTTCATTTGTTTCAATTGATCAACAGTCAAGCTAAACTTGCGTGATATAGCCCAAAGCGTTTCCCCTTGTAGCACTGTATAATATTGAGAATTCACTGCTGGTTGCGTTGGCTTCGGTGTAGTCGGTTTTGACTGAGGGGGTGTCGAAGGCTTTGCGGGTTGTGTACTCGGATAGCTTGTGCTCGGTTGCGTGCTCGGATAACTTGTACTCGGCTGCGTACTTGGGTACGTCGGTTTGGTAGTCGGATAAGTCGGTTGACTTGTCGGATACGATGGTGACGTACTCGTTTCAGTCGTTGGATAATTACTTGGCGACGATGGATACGACGACGGCGGATTCGTCGGTTGTGTACTTGGATAACTACTTGATGGCTGAGTATTACCATTACCGCCTGGCGTTATTTCAAAACCAAATTCACCGCTGTTTGTTACTGGTGGGTTGGTCGGACGATTCGTGGTAGCTGGATTATTGACTGGTTTATCAATGATCAAATCTGGTTGGCGACACTTTTTCCATTCGCCAAAAGTATCGCGCAAGGCTGGCATATCTACGCGCTCAAACCAGCCTTTCCTAAGAGAAATTTTTTCACCAATAGCTGGTTGGTCTCCTTCGCGCATTGAGTTTTTACTATATAATTTTGATAATTTAATACCAAATTTTTGAGAAATATCGAACATGGTTTCACATGCCTGCACCCGATATGTTTTGTCGCTACCACTCCAACTATTGCGTTTTTGTTGAGTGTAAATAATAGTGCCCTCAGGTAAACGGCGCGTTGGGTCACCTATTTCTTCATTATATTCCTGCAATTTACGAATGCTAATATCTTGACGCCCTGCCACTTGCTCAAGTGTCAAACCACCATTTATTTTTAAATAACCGACATCGTTGCGTAGTCCAGAAGATACTGACACGCTATTATTGGCATTATTACCTGAATTACTCGATGGATTATCAAAACCCGAATTATTATTATTCGGAAAATTAGGGTTGCCGTTTGAATTATTATTTTGACCACTATTGTTGCCATTGTTTGACGCTACATCATTAGAAGTCATGAGGTCATATTGATGCAATTGCAAATCTTCAATCAGACGAATCAGCGTTTCGCCATAAGTCTGTCCTGTAGCATATCCTGCTTTCACCAAACCGTTTGCCCAACCCACATAATCCTTAGGGTCAAGTTGAAAAAGTGAACCATAGCGATACACCTTGCGCGGGTCACGTAAAAACTCAGAATGCGCAATGAATGATTCATCACCGTTTTTATAGGCACGGAAGCATGATTTTATCAACTGACCCGTTACAGGGTCTTTGTCATCATCTTCTTGATAATAGCGTTCGCCTTGCCAATCTGAATGGCATTTTATGCCAAAATGGTTGTTGTATTGCGAAGACAAAGTGCTTCGTCCGGCATCGGATTCGAGAACACCTTGCGCCAGTTTGATGCTGGCAGGAATACCCGTGCGCTCCATTTCACGGATAGCAATGGCTTTGTAGCGGTCAACGTAAAGACTACGAGCTTCCGCATTGGTCATGCCTTTTGCAGTGGTGATGCTATAAGATTTTGGAATATCTCGATTGTTCTTTTTAGAAGCTGTACAAGATATGATTAATTGTGATGCGACAAAGATTGTCACCACAGCCCATTGATTGCGAGCGAATACAGGATTTAGTTTCATAGTGATTTTCTCAAATTTAATTTTGAAAAAGAATGCTTTTTGTATTGGAAATTATTTTTATTTGAGCGTTTTATATCGCTTAACACTGTTTTTTAAAATTCAAAGTTAGGAAAAAATGACTTAAAATGTAGAAGATTTTTTTCTAAAACGTGAAAAACGCTGTTTTATATATCAATTATGGTATTTATTTGTTGCTTTGTAGCTTAATTTTTAAGCTACAAAGACATTTTAAAGCCTCAAATTTATCAACAAAAAATATTATTGGTCAATAATCGTCTTCTGTAAATAGGCGATAATACATTCAATTTCAAGTTTAAACAATCAATTTTCGTTACAAATATGCTCGAAGTTCAAAATTTAACTAAAACATATAAAAGCGGCGGCAAGGATTTGACCGTCTTGCACGAAGTGAGTTTTAACATCCCATCAGGCGATTCATTGGCAATTGTCGGACCTTCGGGCAGTGGCAAGACCACTCTTTTGGGCTTGTGTGCAGGGCTTGATCGCTCTTCTTCGGGTTCGGTTATTCTCAACGGCGTGTCTTTGGATAGCCTCAATGAAGACCAACGGGCTGCCGTTCGGAATCAATATGTGGGTTTTGTTTTTCAAAATTTTCAATTGATTTCTACTCTCACAGCTCTTGAAAATGTGATGGTGCCTCTTGAACTGAGGGGTGAGCGAAATGCTGAAAGCCGCTCTATGGAATTGCTCAAAAAAGTCGGTTTGGCTGACCGCCACGACCATTATCCTGCTCAACTCAGCGGTGGCGAACAACAACGCATCGCCATTGCTCGCGCATTTTCTAACAACCCTAAAATCCTTTTTGCCGATGAACCGACGGGGAATTTGGATGCTGACACCAAAGAAACTGTTGAAAATCTCCTTTTTGAACTCAATCGGGAAGCGGGTACTACGCTCATATTGGTTACACATGATTTGGATTTGGCTTCTAAAACCAATCATATTTTGAAGTTGAAAGGCGGAAAAGCCATATAGTTTTGAGTTGAAAATTAAGAGTTTTGAGTTAAAAAAATCGCAATTAATTAAAATTCGCATAAATATTTTAAAATGAATCTCAAATTAACCCTAACTCTTTTAATACTTTTTGTTTTAACTTCTTTCTTAAATCCGACTCATTTTACCACCTCATTGCCCTATGATTCATGGGGCTTTTTTGCGCATAAACGCATCAATCGATTAGCCGTTTTTACGCTGCCTTCGGACATGATGCCGCTTTACAAAAAAGAAATCGAATACATTACCGAACATGCCATTGACCCTGATAAACGGCGTTTTGCCATTCCTACTGAGGGGTATCGGCATTATATCAATCTCGACCGTTGGGCATTTTTACCGCATGATAAAATAGAGGCTCAAATACTCCATACCGATATTTTCATTGTCACCGCTGATAAAAATGATACTTTGCAACTCATTGATTATCAAACCATTAGAAAACAAAAGCGCGATTATTTTCTTAAATCTAAAACGATTCGGAAACTGTTTGCACGGGATTCGATAGCCATTGCCGATTCATTTTATAGACGTTTTTTCATCAATAATTTAATAAAAATTCAACCCGATGACCCCCTCAGTATTTCGCCTGATTCTTTGAAAGTTTTGTTTAAAAAAGAGCAATTATCCGTTAAAAATATTCAATCTGCCTTCGCCATAGACCGCTTGACTTCGACGGGTATTTTGCCCTACCATCTATTGTCTGTTCAAAAACAATTGACTGAAGCTTTTACTCAAAAAGATAAAAATCGCATTCTAAAATTGAGTGCTGAATTGGGTCATTATCTCGCTGATGCCCACGTACCCTTGCATACTTTTTCTAATTATGATGGTCAATTGAGCAATCAAAATGGCATTCATGCCTTTTGGGAAAGCCGCCTGCCCGAGCTTTTTGCAGACAATCAATACGACTTTTTTGTAGGAAGAGCAGAGTATATTGACAACCCCAAAGAGTATTTTTGGGATGTCGTTTTAGAATCTAATAAATTGGTAGCCAATGTTTTACAAATAGAAAAAGAAATGAATCAATCTTTTTCAATTGATAAAAAATATTGTATCGAAATCATCAGCGGCGTAGCCATTCAAAAGCCTTGTTTCGATTACGCCAAGGCATTTCATGATAAATTAGGTGGCATGGTGGAAGTTCGTATGCGAGGGGCTATTCATGCATTGGGTTCGGCGTGGTACACCGCTTGGGTGGATGCAGGTCAACCAGACCTGGCGGATTTGAAAACGATACCCCTCAGTATAAATGCTCAAAAAGAAACCATTTTAGCTGATAGCCTTATCAAAAGCGGCGGCAAAATGCTGGGGCGCGATGAAGGAAAGGATTATTGATTTGTTTTTAATGAAAAAAAATGACAATTTTGCATATTAACATTTAAATAAAATCGTTTTACTGGCATAGAAATACCTTTTTTAAGCACAACCGAATCTTTTAAAATCCATTCTTTAACAATTCAGTCATAAGACAAACATGAAACAAATCGCGTTTTTATTCGCGCTCATAAGTAGCCTCGCTACTGCTACCGCTCAGACGAGCAACGTTGCCGACCAAGCAACAGCGGTATATACCGTTCAGTTAGGTGCTTTCGATGATTATGTCAAACAAGCCGATTTTGAAGCCATTCGCTCTTACGCCTATATATATAAGCGCAACGGCTTGGTATTTATCGGGGGTTTTGGTTCAGAAGAAGCTGCTGAGCCTGTCCTTGCAAAAGTAAAAGCTAAGGGTTACGACGATGCTTTCATTGCTACTCGGTCACTCAAAAAAGCCAAAACTGTTCATGCTATCCAATTAGCGAGCAAGGCGTCAGGCGAAGCCATTAATTGGAAAACATATGCAAGAGTTGGCGACCTTTATTCGATGCCTAATGCTAATCAAGTCCGCATTATGCATGGCTATTACGAAGACATCAATGATGCCCGAGTCAAATTGAAAGAAATTCAAAACATGGGCTTCGTAGATGCTTTTGTCAAAACGGTCAAAGATGTTCAGATGACACCGATTACTGAATTTGATACTGGCGATAAAAAGCTCATAGTCAAATCTGATCTCGTGGCAAGCGTAACTCCCAAAGGTGGTGTGCTTGAATCGTACAGCAATGTTCCAACTATCACTTCAAAGCGTAAATCAGCTATCAAGCTTCAAGAAGCATTGAAAGAAGTGGGCACTTATGGCAGTGCAATCGATGGTCAATTTGGAAAAGGCACTTCAACAGCCTTTGACAAAGCGATAAAATTCAATCGCCGTTTGAAAACATACGACGAATTGTCTCAGAAATACAGCGGTTTTGAAGGCTGGGAAGATGTTCGTTTGCTATTGACAATGACTCGTGAATTGAGCATCAAAGACGATTTGCAGCCATTAACACCTGATTTGTTAGGCAATTTGCCCGATGAAGCCCTCACTGCCAAAGAGGCAAAAGTAGCACTCGATTGGCACGCCAACACATGGAAAGGTTTGGAAAAATGGTCGGCTACTTCTCAATACAGCGATCAAGTTTATACGGCTTTGAAAGTTGCCTATTATCGCGCCCTTGTTCATCTTGAAGATTATTATTCTTCGAAAGGGATAAAAGGTGAAAACGGAACAGCATTGTCTGTTTCAGTTTTGAAAACTATGATGGGTGAAGATATGCAAGGATTTAATTAAAGTTTTTTTCATAAAAAAATCCGTTTTGAGTCATCAAAACGGATTTTTTTATGTTTCAAAAGGTTAATAAATCTCTTTATCAGTCTAAAAATTTCTATAATTCAAGCAATCGTCGTAAAATTGCACTCTTTTTTAAAATTTATATGTTTTTTGTACCCAATTTATTTATGAAAATGCCTCAATATGATGCCTTTGGCTTCATCAAGCTGAAAGCATGACTGAGGGGTTATTTTATTATTTTTAAAATCACTCTACTGTTGAAAAAATCCTATTTAGCTATTTTAATCATATTTGCAGTGCTGGTCATTGACCAAGCTCTGAAAATTTGGGTGAAAACTTCGTTTTACTATGGTGAAGAGCGCGCTATCTTAGGGCTATCATGGGCAAAACTGCATTTCGTTGAAAACCCAGGCATGGCATTCGGATGGAAATTTGGAGGAAATTATGGGAAACTTGCCTTGAGTATATTCCGTTTAATCGCTATCGGTTTCTTAGTTTATTATATCCGTAAACTTATCAAACGCCATGCAAGCTACGGGATGGTCATTAGTTTTTCGCTCATCTTAGCAGGGGCAGTGGGCAATATTATTGACTCCGCTTTTTACGGCTTTATTTTTTCGGAATCTGAATCTGATTATCATTTCTCAAGTACCCCAGCACATTTTATTGGATTTGGCGAGGGTCATGAAAAAATTTTACAAGGCAAGGTAGTGGATATGTTATTTTTCCCTTTTTGGCGCGACTCTCATGGCAATGCTCTTTTTTTTCAACACGTTTTTAATATTGCTGATTCGGCTATTACTATTGGTGTTGTGAGCCTACTTTTGTTTCAACGCAAGTGTTTTAATAGCTTCCAGAAAAAACCCATTGACACTCAAAATAGTGAAATTGAGCACTCCGTCGGACGTAATACATCGATTTTACTTGAAAATAATGATACTGAAATAGCTTAACAAACTTAAATAGTCATGATAATAAGTACATTTTCACTGCGAAAGAAAGATGGTAGCGAAAGTTAACTTTAAATAAATGTAAAAAAAAAATTGAAATTGAAAAAATCACATTTAGCTATATTCATTATATTTTTAGTACTTGTCATTGATCAAGCCTTGAAAATATGGGTCAAAACCTCATTCTGCTATGGAGAAGAACGGGCATTAATGGGGCTTACATGGGCAAGATTGAACTTTGTTGAAAACCCAGGTATGGCATTCGGTTGGAAATTCGGCGGTGAATATGGCAAATTAGCCTTGAGCCTTTTCCGCATTGTGGCTATCGGGTTTTTGATTTATTATGTTGGTCAACTCATCAAACGGGGCGTTAGCAACGGACTCATTGCGAGTTTTTCATTGATATTAGCAGGTGCTATCGGAAATATTATTGACTCGGCTTTTTACGGATTGATTTTTTCAAATTCTGATCGCGATTGTTCTGGCGGACCAGCCAAATTGTTTCCTGCAACAGGTGGCTATGAGAGTTTTTTACATGGCAGGGTAGTTGACATGCTGTTTTTCCCTTTTTGGCGTGATGAAATAGGCAATGCCGTTTTTTTTCAACCCGTTTTTAATATAGCCGATTCAGCCATTACAATCGGTGTTGTCAGTATTTTATTGTTTCAACGTCATTATTTTAGTGGGCATGATGAAAAAATAGTTGTTCCTCAAACCGCCATACAAGAAGGTATATTTGAAAAATATGACAACCCAATAATAGCCAATAATGATGCCCTTGATACAATAAGTGAAAATGGTGATACTGCCATTTCTACTCAAAATACTGAGGGGTATGCAGATGAAGAGACAGATGAATCCATAGAAAAGTTAGCAACTGATAATGATAAAATTGATAAAAAAAATGATGAATCGTAATCAGTAAATCAGAGCTTTAAAAGATTGATAATCAATCAATTAGCTTAAATAAAAAGTCCAATTGTTGATATGACAATTGGACTTTTTTTTATACTTTTCAGAATAGACATTTTAAATACAAGTTTTAATTAAAAAGAAAAAACGTTTCAAAATTTAAACTGTTTAATAAGCATTACGTTAGAAACAGTAATATTTTTCAATGATAACATCGTTCTTTGTACTCGAAATTGATTTCACTCAAAACTAATTTTTTTTAATTATCCAATAAATATGAGCCAATTAACCGATGAAATGACCCCTCAGTCTTTGCTGCGAAAAATTCACGAACAGCACCGCCTCAATATGTGCCCCATGCCATCCAAACGCAAAGCACAGAAATGGATTGATCGGCTGATTGACATGCTTTTTCCTGTCCGCTGCGAGGAGTTTCTCAACGAATTGGAAATACGACAGTTAGAACTACAATTATGGGAATTGCTACTACCGCTTGAAAATCAAATTTCATCCGTTGAAGATATAACTAAAAGTTTTTTCAATCGTATTCCTTTCGTTTACAATGCTTTACAAGCCGACGCTCAAGCATTTTTAGCGTTCGACCCTGCCGCACATTCCATTGAAGAAGTCGTAACCGCCTATCCTGGCTTTTATGCTATTGCAGTTTTCAGGCTTTCTCATGAGCTTTATGAATTGAAAATCCCTATCTTACCGCGCATGATTTCAGAATATGCCCATAGTTTGACAGGCATAGATATTAACCCTGGCGCGACGATTGGTTCAGGCTTTTTTATTGACCATGGCACTGGGGTCGTGATTGGGGAAACTTGCAGTATTGGTAATAATGTCAAAATATATCAAGGCGTTACGCTCGGTGCTTTGCAAGTGTCAAAATCGGAAGCCCATAAAAAACGCCATCCAACTATCGAAGACAATGTGGTCATTTATTCAGGCACGACCATATTGGGCGGCAAAACGGTGATTGGGCGAGACTCCATAATAGGAGGAAACGTCTGGTTGACTGAGGGGGTACCTTCCTACTCGCTCGTGTATCATAAAAGCGAAATTAGAGTAAGAGCCAATAAAGATTTTGAAGAGCCTATTAATTTTGTTATTTAATAAAACATATAATTTTTGAAAACTTAAAAATTTTCTAAAAATTTGATTACCAATATTTTATAAAAATAAAATTTAAAAAATTATGAAATTTAATAACGTTTTAGAATCAATTGGAAACACACCACATGTGCGTTTGAACAAATTATTTTCTTCAGATTATGAGGTTTTTATAAAGTTAGAAAGAGCCAATCCAGGTGCCAGCATCAAAGATCGCATCGCCCTTTCTATGATTGAAGATGCCGAATCTAAGGGCATTTTAACGAAAAATAGCGTCATTATAGAGCCGACTTCTGGCAATACAGGCATCGGTTTGGCAATGGTTTGCGCGGTAAAAGGCTACAAACTCATCCTCGTCATGCCCGAATCTATGTCAATCGAGCGTCGCAAAATCATGTCCACTTACGGCGCAAGTTTCGAGCTAACGCCCCGTGAAAAAGGCATGAAAGGCGCAATTGAAAAAGCAGCAGAATTGGTCAATGCCGACCCCAATGCTTGGATGCCACAACAATTTAGCAATAAAGCCAATATCAAAGTACATCGCGAAACGACAGCGATTGAAATTCTGAACGATTTCCCCGAAGGCTTGGATGCTATCATCACAGGCGTGGGTACGGGCGGACACATCACGGGCGTGGGTGAAGTTTTGAAACCGAAATTCCCTAATCTAAAAGTTTTTGCTGTTGAGCCAGCCGCATCGCCTGTTATCAGTGGCGGTAATCCTGCACCTCATCCGATTCAAGGCATCGGCGCAGGTTTCGTTCCAGACAATTTGCATCGTGAAATATTGGATGGCGTGATTGCCGTTACAAAAGAAGAGGCTTTTGAAATGACCCAACGGCTTGCCAAAGAAGAGGGCATTTTAGCAGGCATTTCTACAGGCGCATCTCTGGCTGCGGTGGCGAAAAAAATACAGGAATTGCCCAAAGGTTCACGCATTTTGACCTTCAATTATGATACAGGCGAGCGTTATTGGTCTGTGGAAGGTTTGTTTTAGTGCTTAATTAATAGATATTTTGATACTACGTATCAGTGGGTAATTCCAAAATAGGTGATTATTATAAACATTTTGACTCTCCGAGTCATTTAATATCTCTGTTTTCTCATAAAATTCTTTAGGGAAATGACTCGGAGAGTCAAAATATTTATAATAATCCGTATTCTAAGTGTTTCTTACTGATACGTAGTATCAAAAACCTTCGCAATCCGCGCCGCCAAAGCCGCATTATTCATCACCAACTGAATATTCGTTTTCAAACTTGCCTCCCCAGTCATTTGTTCAATTCGGCTCAATAAAAATGGCGTAATCGCTTTGCCTTTAATGCCTTGCTTATCCGCTTCTTGTAAGGCTTTTTCAATTGCGGCATTAATTACTTCAGAATTGGCTTCAAATTCAAGAGGCACAGGATTAGCAATCACCACGCCGCCTTGCAACGGAATTGCCCATTTCACACTCAACATTTTAGCGATGCCCCCCTCAGTATCAAAGCGATTATCTACACTAAAACCACTTTTTCGAGTAAAAAATGCAGGGAAATCGTCGGTTTTGAAGCCAATAACGGGAATGCCATGCGTTTCCAAATATTCCAAGGTCAAACCAATATCCAAAATAGATTTCACGCCTGCACAGACGACTGCCACATTCGTACGCGCCAATTCCTGCAAGTCTGCGGATATATCAAACGTGTCGCCTGCGCCCCTGTGCACACCCCCGATACCGCCCGTTGCGAAAATTTTGATGCCTGCCAGTTGAGCAATAATCATAGTAGAGGCTACGGTGGTTGCGCCATTCAAGCCTTGAGCAATAATTGTAGGCATATCTCGACGGCTCACTTTAGCAACCGCTTGACCTTGTTTACCCAATATTTCAATCTCATCCACACTTAATCCAGCCTTCATTTTACCGTTGATGATAGCGATTGTAGCAGGCATAGCCCCGTTTTCACGCACGCAAGCCTCTACTTTCAAAGCCGTTTCCACATTTTGAGGATAGGGCATACCATGCGAAATAATGGTAGATTCAAGCGCAACAATGGGCTTTTTATCTTTCAAAGCTGTTTGTACTGAGGGGGATATTTCAAAAAATGGCGACATAATTATTCTTATTTTAATTCATAAAATATTAATTATCAACTCAATAAGCAAATTATTGATAAAAATACTGAGGGGTCACGTTTTAGCGCAACCCCTCAAAATAGTTATGAGATATGAGTGATAATTTCATCTCTTATAACTCATAACTCATAACTAATTCATCCTTGTCTTTTTTTAATTTCATCACGTATGAGAGCGGCTTGCTCATAGTCTTCATTTTGAAGCACTTCTGACAACATTCTATCCAATTCATCCATACTCAGGTGAGCCAATTGACCTTTGCTATCTGAGGCTCTGCCGCCTGTGCTGGTTGTACTTTTGCTGGCTTTGCCTTTGCTGGCAGGAGCACTGCTACTGGCAGTTTCTTCAGGCTCTTCTAAGACAACGCCGGCGGCTTCGAGAATAAACTCATAAGTGTAAATCGGGCAATTAAAACGCACTGCCATCGCTAAGGCATCGCTCGTTCGAGAATCAATTTCGATAATTTTACCTTCTTTTTCGCATATAAGCTTGGCATAAAAAACGCCATCGAGCAAATTGCTGATTATCACTTCTTGAAGATCCACTCGGAAAGTATCAAGGGTGTTTTTAAAAAGGTCATGCGTCAAAGGGCGATTAGGCAGCATTTTTTCTACTGCTACCGCTATCGCCTGCGCCTCAAATGCACCGATAATGATGGGCAAACGGCGGTTGCCGGTGCGCTCACCCAATACCACAGCATAGTTGTGCGTTTGCGTCATGCTCGGCTGTAAGCCGACTATATCTAATGAAATTTTTTTCATAGAAATCTGAGTCAAATTTTTACTGATGGTCATAAAAAACAAGACCCCTCAGTAAAATATGCAATTTAATAAAATTTGAACATATTAACAACGCAAAAAAGCGCGCAAAGTTAACATTTTCTATTAAAAAAATTAATCAATTTTGATTGATTCATTAAAAATTGGATAGTTATAGGAAATGATATTGTTGAAATCATTTTTAATGGTAAAAACAAA
>JAYTUY010000136.1:0-5688 GCA_043744275.1 Saprospiraceae bacterium | reverse complement strand
GAATTTTCGAGTTTTGCATACATTGATAATGGTATCAATAATGTTAAAAATAAGCTCAATAAGTTGTTTGACATTTTGGACAAATTTTCGAATATACTCCAAACCGAGCTTAAAAGTGGCTTTAGCTGGGTATAATATGCCCTTTTTGTTTTTTTTAAGTGGCACATCCTTTACTAAATCCTCACTCAAGGCTTGATGAATAGAAAGGGCGTAAACGATTGTGACTAAACCCATCATAATTTCCAATTTGTGTTGTCCGTCAAGATTAAAGTCTTCTAAATTGAGTCCTTTAGTCTTGAAATGCCCAAAGGTATCTTCAATAGTCCACCTAAAGGCATATCGTTGGGCAGCCGTTTGTGGTTCAGAGATATTGGCGGCTAAATACCATGTCTTAACTTCTTGATTATCAAGCACTTGTTCAATTTTTTCAGCGTAGGTAAAGGGAATAATCACTTCATCACCAATGACAATATCCATGTGAGATAAGCCATATCGCTTTAAATAACGGGCTATCACCTTGATATTATAGGCTTTATCAGACATTTTTCCATTCCGCCAGACATGAAACGCTTGATTTCCTTTAAGCCGAATGACAAATTCAATGTCTCGTTTGACCAGCTCTTTAAACCAGTCAGAACCGATAAATTCACGGTCTGCATAGAGCATTAAAGGCGGCATTGGTACGCCTGTGGCACGCCACCAAGCCCGTAATCGGTCTAAAAGAGCTATCCGTTCTGCTTCGCTGGAACATTTACGAGTACCTAAATCCACCCAAACTAAGGGAACTAAGGAATCGTGACAGATGTAACCGATGACTAATAAATTGTGCCATCGTTTGCCCAATTTCCATTCGGTTCTATCCATCACTAATTCGCCTTTTGACCATGGAAAAGTCTGATAAAAGACTGCTAAAAAGTATACTTTCAACAGCTTTTCGAAATTTCCAGTTTGAAAATGGTCTAAATACTGGCTATAAAGTTGTTCAGTCGTATAGCCAATATCTGTACGACGACCCAATGACTCGGCACATGACCATAGATTAACACTTTTGCTCTCAATGATACCTTGTATTAGTAACAAACTCCTTTCGGTTTGTTTTTCGCTCACAATTTGTCCGAATAAGTCAGTCAATTGGTGCAATTCTTGCTTTTCTTTTCCTAATTCTTTTTTCATTAGGATTTGATAGGCAATTATTGTACTATTAAATCCTTTTTTTTTACCCTCTTTTGGGTGTTTTTTATCTTATGGTTTTTTACCGTTCAGTAACAAGTTAGTTGGTTGAATAATTATAATTTTCCCATGTTTGTTTTTTTCAATACGATACTGACTGTTCTCACGGCAGAATTGGTAAAATTCTTCGTCGCTCATCGGTTGAACAGTTTTTAATTGCATTGTTGCCATTTTCTAAGATTTTAATTATCAAAATTACAACAAATATAAATCATTACAATTAAAAAAGCCACCCCTCAGTATAATACCTTCGGAATGGCTTTTTTATAGAATGATGAATGATGAATGATAAATGATAAATGATAAATGATAAATGATAAATGATAAATGATAAATTACTTGAATTTCATCATTCATCATTCATCATTATTTTGATTTTATTTTTTCTTCATCAGCTTTCTGACTGCTTTCAGAATATCATCTGCGGGCTTAGTCTCTTTACTTTTATAAGTTTTCAAAACCTTTTCAGTAAATTCATCGAAAGCCGTTTCAGGATCATCTTTGCTATTGAGTTCAAAAGCCAAATTGTAATTGAATGCTTTTTGAGCATCTTCTATGCGTTTATCAGTTTCCGCTTTTTTGAAATAACGGATGACTTCTTTTGGAAAACGTTCCATTAATTTCATATTAAACTTGCCTAAGCTATCTGCTAAGCCGGCTTCGGTAGCATACCAGTTGGCGTAAAATAGAATGTGCATATACAATGGGCGCGTTTCTGCATCACCACCCGTTGATTTTTCCAAAATCGTCATGGTGATTTTATCGTTTTTCAACTGCCTTTTTCCGTTGATGATTTCAGCGGCTTCTGGAATTAAATAATTAATAAGCAACATCGAATCCAACGATTTTCCCAATACCATTTTCATTTTTACAGGGTATTCGTCTTCATTGACTGCTTTCTTTTTATTTTTTTGACCGAAAGCCGTGATGGACAAAGCTGTCAGTGTGAGGATGAAAACTAATCTCATTTTATTTTTTTTATTGGTTATAAATAAGTTTTTGGAAATACTGAATTAAAGGTGAAAATTAGGTAGTAAACACCATTTTTCACATTAATTAACATTTATTTATCAATCAATGATTAATTTTTTTGTCAATTGACCTACTTCTGTTTGGATATGAATAAAATATATGCCTTTCGGCTGTAGGCTCATATCCATTGAAATTTCTTTTTGACTTTGTAAAATGGGTGTTTTTAACATTATTTCACCTAAAACGTTGAAAACACTCAAATTATTTAAACTATTTTTAGGATTGGCTTTCAAAATATTTTCCTGATTGATTGAAATAACAAAATGCCCTTTCGTCGGATTTGGATGTATATTAATAGCCTCGTTGGGCAATTCTTTGATGCCACTAATATTTTTAAAATTAGCGACTAAAGCGACCGTCGAATTTCCAACGACATATTTGAATGTAGAGTCCGTTGAAATGATTGTGCCATTATTTGTCCAATTCGCAAATCTCCAACCAGCATTCACATTGGCTTTCAAAACGGCTGTATCGCCTGTGAAAAATAAGCCGCCGCCAGAAGTTTTACCCCCCTCAGTAGGAGAAGCTGCGGTGGTGATATTGAGTGCGGTTTGGTAGCTGAGAGGGCATCTATTCCAATCTTGAGTGACCAATATTTTAGTAAAAGCTTGCTTATATGAAGTCAAATCCAAAATGCGATTCGCTACGCCTGTACTATTTGCCACACCACAACCTAAGAGGTCGAAACGGGCTGTTTCAGCATTGGATGCTCTGGTGGTCGCGTCCGTCCAAGTATCGTTTTTGAGGAATTTGTATTGATAAATTTTATTTAAAATGGTATCAGTGAAGGTATAATAACCGTTGATAAGTCCTTGCATTTTAGCGGCTTTGGCATCCCAATTGCTGGCAAAACCCCCATCTTTTTGAAAATCACCTGCTATTTGAACGCTTGTAGCCCGCACAGTATCCAATCTGAACCTAAAAGTGACTACTATCGGTACATTACTGAGGGGAGCTTCGCAAAGCACATTGATGAAGACAAAAGCTGTATCACACTCTTCTTTATCGTTACAAACCCGATAAGTGAGGGTATCTTTTCCACAAAAATTGAACAGAGGGACATATCTCAAACTGTCAACTGTAATAAATGCGATAGAGCCATTTTTAGGTGCTTTGGTCACTCCTATGGCTAATAAATTGCCGTTCAAACGGTCATTTACTGAGGGGGTAAAAATGACAGACTGATTTTTTGAAGTGGTTACAAAATCGCTGGAGGCTGCGGGGGCGAATACTGAAATATTGCCACAAGCAATGTCTATATATATGGTAGCCGTATCGCAAGAGTTTTCGCCATTGCAAATAAAATACATCAGCGTATCGCGCGCACCGCAATAATTGGGCTGAGGCATATATATAAGTGTATCCGACGATTGAAAAGCGATGGAGCCATGTTTGGGCGTGCTGACGATGCCCAAAACTTGCAGCGTACCATTTATTTTGTCATTGGCAGTGGGCTTAAAATAGACCGCTTTATTTCTAAGCGTCGAAATGGTATCGTCTATGGCATCGGGTCTGATATAAGTGTCAACAGTTTTTATATCAGCAGAAAAAACAATACTTGGATTGCCGATGAAAAATAAAGAGAAAAAGAAGCCAATGAGAATAGAACGGGGAGTGAAAAGTGTAGTCATACGATTAATAATTTATGTTTAGATATTATTTAAAATGCAGGCGCAAAGATAGCCGATTTTGCTGCAATAGGCTTCTTTTGAAGATTTAAAGGTCTATTTTACATAGAAAAGGGTATTTTATCAATGATGATATTTCTATACTGAGGGGGTCATGTTGGGATAATTTAGAGAGAGTATTTTGTATGATTTTGAGATATTCTGATTTTCTCAATTAAAATTTAGTTGTTTTTTTTGCAAAATAAGGATAATCGGGAGATTAATTTAGTGGATAATTGTCACTTAATTTTCTGTTTTATAGGTTTTTTAATAACTGTATTTTAGGTTGATTTTGAAATAATGGTTTGAGTATTGAATGTAAAACAAGTTGTTTGATGGGCGTTTTCCCCCTAACCCCCGAAGGGGGGACGCTGAGGAAGAATTGAAAATTAAGTCATTTTAAAGAGCGAAATGCCTATAAAATGTACATAAAATGCTTTATATTTCAATTCTTCCTCAGCGTCCCCCCTTCGGAGGTTAGGGGGCAAACGCCCAATAAACAGCTTCTCCAAACAAGCTAATCTTTTATCTCCACAAACATTTAATTGAAAAATCAAACTCAAAAAATACTTTAAATTATGCCGTCACAAATTTTCAGTATTTGCTGAAAATGTAAATGAGCGACGAGCATAGTTTTATAGTAATTATTTCCTAAATCTTACAATTAAATCCATCAAATGAGAAAAACTATACTCATCACCATTTTAGCTTTCCTTTTTGCTATAAATGTCAATAGTCAGTGTACAATCAAAGTGCCTTCTACAAAAGGATACACTGTGAATGTCACTTTGAAAGCAGTTAGTATTGTAGCAACCCAACCTTGTACAAATGGATACAATTATAATGTCGCCATTGAATATGGCGTAACATTCACAGGATCAAATATCCCAGCCAATTTATATACTTTACAAGGCAACTTATACTGCGGCGTATCTGCTAATTTCTTTAAATTACCTCTTTCGGGAGGAGCAGGAACTGTACTATCAAGCTCGAATGTTTGGAATCCGAATAAAGATTGTGCTACAGCTTCAGTCTCATCATTGAGTTGCAATACTTTTTCACTCATTATTCAAGGTCCAGGCATCCCTTATCAGACGCTTACTTGTACTATGCCTTTAGCACCTGTGTGCAATGCGGGCACAACGGCACCTGCTTTAAATGCAACTTCTAAAAGCAATGTCTGCCCAGCTACTACGGTCAATTTGTCAACCATAACTGCCAGTAATACACCATCAAGTGCCGTGCTTGAGTGGCATTCAGCCACGCCAGCTACGGCATTGAATAAAGTTCTCTTGACTGGTAGTGTCAATGCAGGTACTTATTATGCTGTCTTTTATGATGCCATCAATAATTGTTATAGCAATCCAGCGACAGTTACAGCAACTGTAACGCCTTGTTGTCAAGCAGGATCAATTGCGCCAAGTTTTAGATCTACCGATGTAACCAATATTTGCCCTTCATCAACTGCGGATTTGACTTCTTTGATGGTTACGAATAAGCCAGCAGGAGCTGTGCTTCAATTTCATACATCATCTACTGTTTCAGCTTCTAATAAAGTGCTTTTGACAGGTGCGGTGAATGCAGGAACATATTATGCCGTATTTTATGATGCGCTTAATAATTGTTACAGCAGCACAACTTCTGTAAAAGCGACTATCACTGCATGTTGTAATGCAGGAACGAATGCACCGAATGTGAGTAGCAATGAGGTATTCAATAATTGCCCATTCACAACAGCGAGTTTATCAAGTATTACTGC
>JAYTUY010000135.1:0-21659 GCA_043744275.1 Saprospiraceae bacterium | reverse complement strand
GGTCCCCCGCCAAGCCCGCCGGCACGAAAGACGAGCCGATCACACTGACGCCCTTCGAGGTCACCGCCGACGCTTCCGACACCTACCAAGCCACGAACACCAATTCCATCACCGGCACCAATGTCGAACTCGGCAAGACCGCCCTCGATGCCAAGGTGTTCAACCGGCAGCTCATGGACGAGTTGGCGGTGGTCGACATGACCCAGATGCTGTCGCTCCTTGGCGGTCTCGGCTCCGCCACGATCTCCGGCGGCAACGAAGAAGTTCGGGGCGATCTGGAAGGCGACCGGCAGGACCCCAAGAGCATGACGATGCGCGGCCTGCAGATTAACAACCCCCGCCGCGACGGCTTCCTGCGTTCCGACACGGCCCTCATGGACTCCTTTGACGTCGAGCGCGTCGATGCGCTCGGCGGCTCCAACTCGCTGCTCTTCGGCTCCGGCGACGCCGGTGGCGTGATCACGACCAACTCCAAACGCGCCCTCGTGGGCCGCCCGCCGCGGGGAACGTTCTCCGTGGGCGGAGGGACTGTCAATACTTTAACTTATAAATTCATCAGTCGAAGTGGTTGCGATTCTATCGAAATTGTTACCCTCAAATCAGCGAAACAAGACACCACGATTCTGCCAATTTTAAGCCGTTGCAATCCAAGTGATACAGTGACGAAAGTCTTGACTTTGAAAAATATAGGCGGCTGCGATTCACTCGTGATTCAACGATTTAAATTGTCGGCGGCGGACACGATAAGACGCGATTCCACAATCAATATACCTTTGCCTTCAGGTGAAACTTTTATCAAAAGATCGTTCAAAAATCGTTTTGGATGTGATTCAATTGAAATAATTACATTGAAACTTTTGAATTGTGGAAATACAATTACTTTATCAGCTCAAATGCGTTGCAACGCACGCGATACGGTTGCTCAAATTCAACGCTTAAAAAACATTTATGGGTGCGATTCCATTGTCATTCAACCTTTTATATTGGCATCAAAAGATTCAACTGTTATAAATTTGACAAGTTGCAATGAGCGAGATACAGGTACAATCGTAACTGTTTTGAGCAATTATTTAGGTTGCGATAGCATCATTGTTCGTCGAACAAAATGGGTGGCTTCGGGCATTTTGACTCAATTAAACCTTGAAAAAAATCTCACTTGCTTCGGCGATTCAACGGGTGAAATAGTGCTCAAATCTCTCACAGGAGGCAAGCCACCTTATCAAATTGCTTGGAATACTGGCACTTCGATAGAGCGAATTAAGGGCTTAGTTGCAGGAAAATACATCGTGAGCGTCACGGATGCACGTGGCTGCACGGTGCGCGATTCGCTCGCCATCGCCGCGCCTACCCCCCTCAGTATCAGCACTCAAATTAAGTCGCCCCGCTGCTTTGAAGAAGCGAACGGCTCGATTACGATAACAGAAATCAATGGGGGCGTCGCGCCTTATCGTTTTCAATACGCTGGTAAAAATATTACAATTGAAAGGCTGCCTTATGCCCTTTCAAATTTGACAGCTCAACGCTACAATTTCAGTGTGACGGACGGCAAAGGTTGTAAAGCAGTAGAATCCATTAATTTACCGCAGCCGCAACAATTAGCCGTGTATTTTAATGAAAATTCATTGCTTTTGAAGTTGGGAGACAGCGTTCAAATGTCGCCGCAGCTCAATTTTACGCCTCGCTCATTGAAGTGGACACCTAATTTATACCTCAATTGTGATACTTGTTTGAATCCATTTGTGCTTTTAAAAGCGACGACCAATTATAAAATTGAAGCCTTCAATGAAAATGGCTGCTCTGTTTCTGAATTTATCAATATCAAACTCAGTAAGGAGCGCAATGTGTTTGCGCCCAATAGTTTTTCACCAAATGGCGATACCGAAAATGACAAATTCACCGTTTTTTCAGATGGAACAGTAGAGCGGGTTAAGAATTTGGAAATTTACAATCGATGGGGTGGGAAAATATTTGATAATAAAAATTTTCTCCCCAATATTGAAAGTGAAGGTTGGGATGGCACTTTTAATGGTAAAAATGCGGAAGCTGGCGTGTATGTCTATTATTTTATCGTCATTTACAAGGATGGGAAAGAGGCAATGTTCAAGGGAGAGATGACGTTGGTAAGATAAATTCCAAAAATTTGTTTTAAAAACAAACAAAAATAAACAACAAATTTCGTTAAATTTGCGGCTTCTAAAAAGTTTTTAGTTTTTAGTATTCATACTCAAAAAACTTAAAATTCAAATCGACTATGATTCAAAGGCTGCTGATAAAAAATTATGCTATTATTGAAAGTCTCGACATTGAGTTCGCAGATAGTTTGACCATTATTACGGGCGAAACGGGTGCAGGAAAATCTATCTTGCTCGGTGCGCTCGGTATGATTTTGGGCAATCGGACGGATACAAAAGTGCTGTATAATCAAGCGGAAAAATGCGTGATTGAAGGCTATTTTGATGTTCAAAATTATGATTTGAAAGCCTATTTTGAAGAAAATGAAATTGATTATGACGACAATTCTGTTGTCCGTCGAGAGTTGACACCTCAAGGCAAAACACGCTCTTTCATCAACGATACGCCTGTCAATCTCACTCAATTGCGTGAATTTTCTTCAAAATTAGTGGATTTACATCAGCAATTTGATACCCTCGATATTCACGATTCCTCTTTTCAACTCCAAATGGTGGATGCTTTGGCGGATAATAAAGCACCCCTCAGTATTTATCGAGAAAAATTCAAATCTTTTCAATCTGATAAAAAGATTTTAAAAGATTTGAAAGAAAAAAGCGACCGTTCCACGCGTGAAATCGAATTTCTCAATTTTCAACTCGACGAATTTAATAAAGCTGAACTCATTGAAGGCGAACAAGAGCGCATCGAAGAGGAACAACAGCGTTTACAAAATGCTGAAACCATCAAACGACATCTTTCAGCCGCTTTCAGGGCGGTGAGTGAAGATGAAAATGCGGTGATTAATCAGTTGAAAAGTATTGGACAGAGCATTTCTCAAGTCAAAAAATATACCCCCTCAGTATCCAAGCTCTACGAACGCTTCGAAAGCATTATTTATGAACTTGAAGATATTGGCGGCGAATTGGAAAGCATTTCAGAAGATACCGAGCACGACCCCGAACGCATCGCCGATATTCAAACGCGGTTGGATGTGTTGTATAAATTGTTGAAAAAACATGGGGTAGCCACCGTTGAGCAACTTTTAGAAATTCAAAACAATCTTCAATCCCAACTCAATGCCTTTGGCGATCTCTCGGAAGACATCGAGCGATTGGAAAAAGCCCTCGTGGAACAGGAGGCTGAATTGCGAAAAATAGCAGGTGAACTCTCGGCCAAACGCAAATTTGTCACCCCTCAGTTTGAAAATCAAGTGCATGATATGCTGCGTCAATTGAGTATGGAAAATGCTCGAATCCAAGTACAAATCGTTGATAGTCAAGAACTTACGCAAAATGGCATGGACGATGTTCAGTTCCTTTTTGCTGCCAATAAAGGCTCTCGTATGATGCCGATTAAAGATGTGGCATCGGGTGGTGAGTTGAGCCGTTTAGCCTTGTGTACCAAATCGCTTGTGGCAGCGGCTATACCCTTGCCGACGTTGATTTTTGATGAAATTGACTCAGGCGTATCGGGCGATGTGGCGTTGAAAATGGGCAATATTTTACATAAATTATCCAAGCATCATCAAGTGGTGGTCATTACGCACTCTCCTCAAGTGGCGGCTAAAGCTGAAAAGCATTATTTTGTCTATAAAACCAATCGGGAAGATAGAACCATCACGAGCGTTCGCCCCCTCAGTACAGACGAGCGGATTCGCTCTATTGCGGTCATGTTGAGTCAAAATCCACCGAGTGCGAGTGCTTTGGAAAATGCGAGAGAGTTGATGGAAGCTTAGTTAATTGAAAATTGAAAATTGAAAATTGAAATTGCACCGGAGGTGCTAAATATGGGTAGAAAATCGTTTGTTTTACATAAAATAAATCATCCACTATGAATCGTCTTATTATTTTCCTTAGTTTTTATGGTCTTTTTTCATTGACGAGCTGTGCTTCTGCTAAGCAAAATGCTTGGCTGAAGGCGCACCAAACTCAACTCAGTAATGCTGCTCAAAGCAATTTGCCGGCTGAAGAAAAAATGGATGTAGTCATGTCCACCTATGCCGTTTTGATGGAAGAGGGTTTGAGGTTTGTGAATCCTGTGAAAGGGGTGAAATATATTGAGAAATTTCAGAAACAAAATGATGCAGCTATCACCAAAATCGTTGGTGAAAGCGGCAATTGGGTGACTAATTTGAATACGAGCGAGGGCGTTATGTTCGGGCTGCGCGTAACGAAGAAGCCTTATCTCAATAAATACATTGATTTAGTGCCTAAATTTCATCGAAAATATGAGCAATATAAGTTTGTGGCGAATATGACAAGTAAAATAGCGGGCGGATTTGGAAAGATTGGTGGAAAATTATTGAGTTTATAAATTAATTTTGCACTTCATTTTTTTAAAATTCTATTTGACAATCACAAATTAAAGATATGAATTACAATTTATTAGCTGGAAAGCGCGGCGTCATCTTTGGTGCCTTGAATGAACAATCTATCGCTTGGAAGGTCGCTGAAAAATGCGTTGAACAAGGGGCTAAAATTACTCTCACCAATGCACCTGTGGCAATGCGGATGGGTGAAATAAAGGTGTTGAGTGAAAAACTGAACGCTGAGGTAATTGGTGCCGATGCGACGAGTGTTGAGGATTTGGATAAATTATTCACTCAAAGTCAGGAGATTTTAGGTGGAAAATTGGATTTTGTCTTGCATTCTATCGGTATGTCGGTGAATGTGCGGAAAGGAAAACATTATACCGATTTGAATTATGAATGGATGAAGCAATCGATGGATGTGTCGGCTATCAGTTTTCATAAAATGATGCAAGTGCTGTATAAACAAGACGCGATGACGGATTGGGGCAGCATCCTCGCGCTCACATACATGGCAGCGCAACGGACTTTTCCAGATTATAACGAAATGGCAGAAGCTAAGGCAATGTTGGAGTCGTTTGCAAGGAGTTTTGGCTATCATTTCGGCACTAAAAATCATGTGCGGGTCAATACGATTTCTCAATCGCCAACTTGGACAACAGCGGGTTCGGGCGTAAAAGGCTTCAAAGAATTTTATGATTATGCTGATAAAATGTCGCCATTGGGCAATGCCCCTGCTGAAGCTTGTGCGGATTATTGCTTGACTATGTTCAGCGATTTGACGCGTTATGTTACGATGCAAAACCTCTATCACGATGGCGGTTTTTCAAATATGGGTATGAATCCGGCGGTGATTGGTTTATGATTTTAAAATTAAGAAAAATATTTTTTATAAAAAATTGATAATCAATAACTTAAAATATTTTATCAAAAAATACAAGATGTCAGACGCTTTGAAAGCATCTGGCATCTACCATTTTATTTTAAAAAATTCTCTTCTAATTTTATTTTTATTATCATCTTATTTTGCCTTTGCGCAATACCCACAAGGTGGCAATCAGACTTATCCACAAAATGGAAATCAGGGTTACCCGAATAGTAGTAGCACGCCAATTGATAGCATTCCAATTGATGAAACCGAGTTGGATACAGCACATATTCAATATTTTTTTGCAGCCAATCCAGCACGTTTATTTCCTGAAAATGATACGCTTTTAGATAATAATTTTCAGCAATTTGACCCTGCCCGTCATCGGCAATTAGATTATTTCAATTTGGGTCGGGTGGCTTCGGCGGCATACCCCTCAGTATATCAGCCTATTTTGCGGAGTGGTTTGGATATGGGTATGCATTCTTTTGATCTTTATCAGTTAAAAAATGAAGACATTCGTTTTTATTATCAAGGGAAGGCGTTTACTGATGCCTATTACTCAGGGAATGAGCAAAATAATGGTATGACAAAAGCCCGTTTTGCCCGTAACTTTACGAATGGTATTAATCTTTCGATTGATTTTCAACGGATTTATAATATCAGTCAAATCAACTCGCAAGGACCTGATTTTAATAGAAAAATATCGGATGGCACAAAAGAAACATGGTTGTATGAGGGTTTTCCGCGGGGGCGAGTGTCTGCTTTAGGCATCGGCTTTTGGATTCATCGAGAGAAATATAACAGCTATTTCACCTACACTGTCAACAGTGTTTCGCAGCTTGATAATGGTGGCATCACCAATGATACAGTTTTCAAAGTAGCGACGGCTTCAAATTCATTGACGCCTGTGCTCACAAAAGCACAAACGCGGTATGATAAACAAGAGATTTCTTATTTGCAATATTTTATTTTAAATAAAAAAGACTCGACAGGCACTAAGCGCAATTTTTTGGCAACCCATAAATTGACTTATAAAAGTGCTTTTTACAAGTCTTTTGACCCATTTTCCACAACAGAATATAAAAGCGATTCTACTTTTTATGGATCCTTACTGAATGATATTCGGGGCTTGCGTTTTTATTTAAAAGAAAAACAAGTTGAGAATAGTTTTAACCTCAGCACGACTAAAGCAAGGGTTTCAAAAGATACTTTGAAAAAAGTGGCAGGGCAGAATGATTGGTTTGAGGTGGGTATTACTCATTCGTATCATAATGTGAATCAAGAGATTATACAGCGCAATTTTAATAATGTGATACTGAGGGGTCGTTGGAATTTTACACCGAACGATGATTTGAAAGTTGAAACGTATGCTCATTTCAATATTTTAGGGCATAATATTGGGGATTATCGACTCAATGGAGAGTTGTATCTCAACCTCAAAAATATAGGCAGTTTGACAGTTAAAGGCTTGAATCAGCTTTATGAACCAACGTATGTGCAAGAAGAATTGTACTTGACGCAGCGTCAAGTTTGGAATAATAATTTTAAGAAAACGCTGGAGACGAGCCTATCGGGCACATTGAAAGTGCCGCGTTTGAAATTTGAGGGAACTATAGCTTATACCCTATTGAATAATTTTATTTATTTCGATAAAACATACAAACCGCAACAAGCGAACACTCCCCTAAGTATTTTGCAACTAATTGTAAATCAAGACTTTAAGTTGGGTTCATTCCATTTGGATAATACTGTTGCGATTCAAAAACCGACTGAAAAATTTCTTCGACTGCCTGATATTTACTCTAAAAATAGCCTTTATTTGGAAGGTAAAATTTTTAGAAAAGCGATGTTGGCGCGTTTTGGTTTTGATTTGCGCTACGCTACAGCATGGTTTGCGCCTGCCTATATGCCCTTGACAGGGCAATTTTATGTGCAAGAAATAGAGAAGGTGAATGCCTACCCCTCAGTCGATGCGTTCATGTCGTTCAAAGTGAAGTCGTTCCGTTTGTTTGTAAAAATGGACAACGTTTTGGGGAGTTTTTCTAAAAATGTGTATTATCAAATCTATAATTATCCTGTTCCTGATCGTCAATTTCGCTTTGGGGTGCGTTGGAATTTGTTGAATTAGGGCAAAAATAAAGAGGCTGTCTCAAAAGTTATTAGTTATTAAGTTATTAAATTATTTTCATTTGATAAAACATTGATTTGCAATATTTTATATATAAAATAACTTAATAACTGATTAACTTAATAACTTTTTGAGACAGCCTCTTTATTTTTAAACAAATTGTATTAATCTAAATTAGCAGCCATTTTAGCCGCTATATCCATCAATTCTTCTTTAGAAATATCTAAACTTTTGCCGAATCCTAAATCGGATACGTGATTAATGGGCATCAAATGCACGTGGGCATGAGGCACTTCTAAGCCAATGACCGCAATACCGACTCGGGTACAGGGCATCGTTTTTTTGAGGGCTTTAGCCACTTTTTTAGCAAATATCATCAACCCTGCAAGGTGTTCATCTTCCATGTCAAAAATATAATCTACTTCCTTTTTAGGAATCACAAGCGCGTGTCCTTTTGCCTGAGGACGGACATCAAGGAAAGCCAAATAGTCATCCGTTTCAGCTACAATATGAGCTGGGATTTCTTTATTGACGATGCGGGTAAATATGCTTGCCATGTTTTTTATTTTAATAAAAAGAGTATAAAATACTGATTTTCAACTTTTTATAAAATAATTTTTAATCTAATGAGATGCTGATTATTTTAAACTCAATAGTACCATTGGGCGTATTAATTTTAGCAATATCGCCTATTTCTTTACCCAATAAACCTTGCCCTACAGGTGAGCTAACGGATAGCTTACCTGATTTAAGGTCTGCTTCTGCCTCAGGTACGAGTTTATATTTAAGCTGTTTTTTAAGCTTAATATTTTCAATGGTGATATTAGTCAGAACGCCTACTTTAGAATCGTCGAGCATTGTTTCATCAATGATTCGAGCATTGGCGAGTTTAGCTTCGAGTTCTGCAATTTTCGCCTCCAGCAGTCCTTGCGCATCTTTAGCAGCATCGTATTCAGCATTTTCTGAAAGGTCACCTTTTTCACGGGCTTCTGCGATGGCACGAGCGGCTTCTTTGCGTCCTGTTGTCCGCAATTCATCAGCATCAGCCTTTATTTTTTCGTAACCGCCTTGCGTTAAATATGTGTATTGAGACATAATCTTTCAATTTTTAATTTTAATGAAAAAACACCAGTAAATCATCATTATACTGAGGGGGTGTAATTTTATATAATATTTTTTTAAGTAAAATACGAAACGGAGATATGACATGAAAAGGCGAGAAGGTTTCTACTGTATGAGTTAGAAACCTTCTCGCCTTTTTTATATTGATGCAAAGATATACTCTTTTTTATGAATAAATCAACAGACATTACAAAAAAATACTTTTCGCCTTAAAGATTGAGACGTAAAGCTATGTTATGAGTGCCATTCCAAGGGCTTGAGGCTAAATATCCATAGTCAATGGATAATTTTTGACTGTTTGATTTATTGAAAGGTAACTCAATGGAAAGACCGCCACACACGCCTGTATAAACGGATTTGTTGACATCGCCCGATTTGACGCCCATTTCATGTTTGTAACCGCCTCTTAAAACAAAGATATTATTGAGTGAAAACTCTAAACCGCCGCCTATTTCATCGCGTGAAAAAGAGTTGGAGGTGAAGTTTCCGACAGCTGTCAAACGCATTTTTTCGTCAGGTAAAATATCGTAAGATGCGCCTATATTCAATTGAGCCGGCAAGCCAAACCGTGCCCCTTGTTTTGAATAAGATAATTGGTATGGCTGAGTGCCATCAGGATTTAAGCCAGATGTGTTCAAACCTTGTCCACCGAATCGCATACCTGCGGGGCTGACGTTGCGAAGGTTGATACCAAATTTGAAACGTTCAGCAAATTGCTCAGAACCTGTCACGTATTGAACGCCCGCATCTACCGAAATACCCGAAGCTGAAATATCTGCCAATGACTCATTGATAAATCGAGCCGTTATGCCTACTGATACTTTTTTCTCGAAAATATGAGAATACGAAAGCCCGATATTGAAAAAAGTGGGTGTGAACGTTGCGCCTGTGCCTTCGGGCAGAGCGTTGGTGGTGACAGGTATTTTGCCAAAGCTCAAGGCATTGATGGCTATACCAAATGCCCCATTTTCGCCTACATTTTTGGCTATTCCTAAAGTATTCATGGATAAACCCGTGCCTTGAAGATAAATGGAGTGACCGATGCCTACTTCCAAATTATTGATGCGCGAAAGCCCTGCAACATTGAGCGACATCGCTTCCACACCGCGTACAGATGCGGTGTTCATAGCGTGCAAACCGACGCTCCGCGCCCAAGGGTTGAGGAGCAATTCGTAGGCGCCCGCTTCGCCTTGACGGTCAGGATTACCAGCGAAAGCAGAGAAAAACATGAGGCTTATCGAAAAAGATAGAAGTATTTTTTTATTCATAATCGTGAGGATTCAGTATTCGATTTTAAAATTTATAAACGAGAAGGGTCAAACTGACGATTGACGGCAAAGAATTTCAGCGTCCGAGTGCCTTGTGGCGAATCGACATGTATCAGATATACACCACTCGCAACTGGAATCCCTTTCGCATTTTTCATATCCCATTCAAGGTCTGGAGCAATTTGCTTGGCTCTGATGCCGGGGTTGATGCGTGGGCTATTATCAGAAGGTCGTTCATCGCGTTTGAATTGGCGGATGAATTTTCCATCGAGTGTATAAACGGTGACGGTAGATTTCGCAGGTAAATTCGTGAATTTTACCGTTGTTGAAAACTCATTGATTTCATAAGCCGAATAACCATAGTAAGGGTTCGGAACAATATTAATCATATTGAGGGATGAATCAACGCCTGCGGTGGTCAACTCTTTGGGCTGATTGCCTTTGAGTTGGAACATATATGCTGGGTGGTTGCCATTTGTTCCTTTACCTTTTGCAGGAGCATATGGGTTATTGACTCGCAATTTAATAGTGACATCATTCGGAATCAAACCATCTTTATAAGTCAACATTTTAGAACCTGAAAGAAGATATGGCATAGACGTCCATGTGATTGTTTTCAACGGCGATACTTTTCTAAATGAAGCCCCCGTCAAACGCTCGCGGAGAAGTTTGCAACTATCATAATCTGTATTGGTCACATATACAAAATGTTGTGCGCCAAAAAATGCAGCATATCCTGGATTCAAACCAATCCGAGTCGGTAAAAATGCTTGTGAAGATGGATTCCAAATCATATCACGATTGATACTTTTTGAATCAGCATCGTAAGTACCCAAATCGGGGTCATACGCTGAGTTTTCTCCAAAGAAAATATTGACTCGCTTGCCTGTTTCAACATCAACAGCATATCCGGGAAACCAACCCATACCGTTTGTAATGCCTGCTGATTGTTCATCAGGTAGTACTTGACGCACCGCTTTGTTCGGATTAGTGGCATCAGCATCCTTTCCTACTGAGGGGGATATGCGGAGGTCGAACATACGAGCATTGCCTTCTGTAGTCACTCGAGGTCCACTCGGCTCTTCATAATAATAAGGTGAAGCCGTTTCAACCACTACACAACGACTCCATTTGGATTTATCGCTTGTGAAAACAATGTCCACATTATTCAAATTGTATAAACCATTAGTTGATTTGACTGAACTTGCCGTTGGGCTTTGCCAAGCTGGAGACAGTACAGGCAGCTCAGACTGAGGGGTGCGATAAACATAGTCAGCCAAATAATATGGTTTAAATAGGCTCGACATGGTACTCAATGCTTGTTTAGGGTCAAGGTCAAAATCAGGTTCATTGACCTGTGTTTTGAGGTAATTCAAAACATCTACACCTTGAATAAAAGGTGCATCGTCTGGAACGGCTGTTAACCAAGGTGCTGCTGGCGTTTTATACTCAACCTTTGTACCCAATGCACCATTTGTTTTATCTGTTGCTGGAGTAGTGCCCACATCTGCCCGCTGACCAATTGAAACGGAGAAGCCGAATTTAGAAATGACTTGCTCATTTAATCTTTCAATGGTTTGTTCGGCAGCAACAATTTCATTCGTGATGGTATTCTTCAATTGCCAAGTGGCTTTAGCATCCAATATATCATCTGCCATATTGCTGTCTCTGAAAGTCAATGTATAATCGCCGTCAATCACTTCCAATGGATTGTATATTTTAACATTCAAAGGACCTTGACCAGGTTTATAAACAATAGTACCATCGAATGTGCGGTTCAAGATTTTTTGTAAAGTCTCTTCCGACATATCGAGGAAATTATTGCCTGTGCCGACGCCATCCAAGCGCGTAATGACGGGTCCATCACCATATTTTGAACTCAAACTGACTTCGACGATAGGACGAGGAATGACTTCGTAAGGTTTGCCACCTCTATCTTTATCTCCAATATTCCGCCGACCAACTGCAAACGGGTCTTTTTGACCTTTCTCTTTCTTTTCATCAAATAACTCATAATTATTATAAGCGTAAGCAATGGCTACGAAATAATATTTTTTATGATTGACTAAACGCTTGTCTTCAGTCGTTGAAAATCTATCTTCTTTGATTCTAAAAGTATGACGAATGCCTTGATTTTCTCCTTCAACTCTCAAAACAGGCGTGTAAATAGTTCGCCCACCGAAGTTAGGATCAGCTGTTGGTAACCAATTATAAATTTTTGAAACTGTATCTTGATTGTCCACTTGACCAATGAGGCGTGATTTTTCAGGATTTTCTAAATCAGCAACGCCTACGTTTCCATCGTGCAATTGATACAATTTATAGCCTTGAAATCTATAAACTGAATCTTTAGCCGTCACAGGTATTTTAAGACCTTTTTCCTTATAAATCTCATTCAAGTTATTGGATTCAGGTGCATTTGTTAAAACGGCAATGATTTCTTTATCCAACTCTACAAAATGCACATCGGGTGCATCAGGCCCATCAAATATTTTGAAACAGTTATCAAATAAAGCTTGTGCAATATCATCAGCTTCTTGCATACGGCGAATATCAGGGCATGGATATGTCTGATCGGCTACCCAAGGCACACCTATAATAAGTTCATTAATAGAGCCTGGCTTCAATTTGAAAGGTCCCGAAGCTTGGATTGTCCGACGGTCGCCTGCAGGTAAATTAGCAGAACACATTGACCAACCTGATGGATTATTAGGCGCATCCACCAAAGCAAATTTTATCGCACGTGGGTTATTAGGTGCATAACCGCTGCCACCATAGCTAAATGGTGTTCCATCTCTCCATTTTCCAGTCAAATAATTGTAGTATTCAATGGCTGTACTTGGGTCTGTAGTGCCTGGTAAAGGGTTGCCGACAGACTCATTCAAATAATATGTGAATGAAGACATGCCTATTTCTTTTCCAAACTCATTGTTCGGTCCTCTAAAATAGTCAACACCCAAAATTGGAATTTTATCACCATAAGTATTCACACCACCATCGCAGACGATGCCCGTTGTACCATCGAGCGCGTCTTGATTATAAACATACATCAAGTTACGGCTTGTATCGCAACCAACATAATCATCCGTATAACAACCCAAATCGGGGTCAACCCACATAGCAAAATAGGTAGAATCAATGTCCGTTCTCGCTCTATTAATGAGTTTATAGCGTTGAAAAGTCATGTCGTTCAACTCATCATTGGTTTTATAGGCGAACGCTTGCACTTGCACCTCCATCTGAATAGCCGTAGAGCGCGACGATTGTGTATGCACACCGCCATTATCGTTATAAATCCAGAAAATCATTTGATCGGGAATAGCTGTTATAGCTTCGCAGCCCTTGACATCAATGATTGGGTAATCGCCTTTGCAAGGGTCATATAATCCGTCGCCGTCTTCGTCATGAAATTTTGCCAAACCTTGCGGAGCGCGAGGCAAGGTAAAACGATGAATATCAAAAAAGTATGGGTTGCCAAATGAGGGCCAGCCTTTCACATTTTCAGGCACTAAACCACAATCAATTTGTGGATTAACAGGGTCTTTGGCTCTTGCTGCATTGAAAATTTTTCTCAATGAGTCAATTTCAAAAGCATAAACGATAAAATGTTTATCCCAATTCTCGCAAGTTTGAGCATCTGTTGTACCTGTTGTTTCTTTGAGTGGACCGGGCCAAAAGTCTGTTTTTGTACCATTCCGATAAGTCTGAACAGCTACTTTTAAGTTGCCGATTGGGTCTTTTCCGCCCAACCAAACTGCGCCTGCAAATATAGCGGACACCGCTTTTGCACCTGTACCCGGTTGCACTTTCGGAACGATATATTGCCCATTATCCAAGTCCCACCAAACATCACCGCTTGAAAGCAAAGTAGCCCGCACGTTATTGATGTCCATATCAAAACGCGACGAACCTTGCACACAATCGGCTCTTGTACTGAGGGGGGTCGATGATTCAGCTTTAATACCTTTTTTAAAATTAGCTGGAATATTTGCTAAAGCTATGTGGGCAACATTCAGCAAAGCCAAGCCCAATAGGTATTTTTTTATAATTTGTAAACGAGTCATTATCATTCTTTTAATAATTTATAACTTGTTGATTTATAAGTTTTTATAACTTTTGGAAAGTTTAAAACTTTCCAAAAGTTAAATTTTTATATTAAAAAATAAACGTGGCACCTAAAAATATACGTCTTGGAAAGAAATAAAAATTAGGGTTCAACATCCGCATCAAATACGATTGCTGATAAGCTTCATAATCATTGGGGCGGGATGCTAAAGTATTTGCCAATTCGCTTTGCCCGCGAGCAGAAGCCAAATAGCCATCATCATCAGGTGAACCTGTAGCTGCATAAACACCATTCACATTTTTTATATCCAAGACATTTTGAATGCGGAGATAAACATTCAAATCCAATGGCTTTTTAGATTCTTTCGCAAGGGTAAATGTTTTATCAATCCTCATATCCAAATTGAGTGTCCACGGCAAGCGAGAGCCATTGATGTCACCTTCAATTTGAGAAGCTGTAAATGGTTGCGGCTGTCGATATTTAGTATAAGGGCGACCCGAAACAGTGATTAATTGTACATTTGCTCCTGCATTTTTGAAAATATCAGCACCGAACAATCTTGGTCCGTCATATTTTCCATCATCAAAACGATAATCAATAGTGGCAGTAATGCGGTGACGTTCGTCGTAATCAAGTGGCGATAAAGTGCGAATATTACCTTTGCGATTCAAGCCCCGTTGAGAAGCAGGGTCTGAACCTGTTCCATCAGCGAATTGCAAAGTATAATTGATATTAGCCGAAACATGCTTGATTTGACGCAAGTCATATTGAAATGTAAAGCCTTTCACTGTACCAAAATCGAGGTTGCCATAGCTTGAATATTCATTCACTTTCAAAGGCGCAGGCAAGTATTTATAGTAGCGCAACTGAATCATATCGCGCATTTCCTTGTAATAAGCCGCTATTTTTATACCTGAATAATCATTGAGTTTTTGTTGAAAACCCACTTCATAATCTATTGTGCGCTCAGGTTTTAAATTAGCATTATTTTCAGGGGTACGACCGTTGTCATCGAAATAGAAATAATTGAGTGCCGTTACAATATTATTTGAAGATGGACGCGATACCAACACATCATAATGCGCGAAGAAGTTAGCCACATCCGAAATCGGGAACGAAAACGCCAAGCGAGGCATAAAATTCGTCTGCGGTTTGTAATCTTCAAAAGAAATATTCGGATTATAACCTAACTGCTTGATGGTTGGGAATGTATCCGTTTGATATTTGGCAAACGTCTGAGACCCTTCGCCAAAAAGCACAACAGGGTCTATCGGTTGCCCACCTTTAGTGTACCATTGGTCGCCATTTCTGTAAGCTCTAATATCTGATTCTTTATAATTATAGTTCGTTTTCCCTATAGTATTCGATGTTAAATACACCTTATAATCATCAGCAATATTATCAGGCTTTTTGGTTTTTAAAATATTGTCATAATATTCTTTTGCCGTCATCACTTCATACAATGAGTAAGGGTCTTTCAACACCTTCGTATTGGCGTCAAAACGGTCAAGACGCAAGCCAAGACTGAAAATAATATCTTTATAGCGAAATTTATCCTGAATATATCCGCCTACATATATTGGCTGGATAGGCGCAACCGGAAAAGTGCGAGAGCCATCAGCCCCACGCGCTGTAAAGAAATCATTGAATGAAATCTTACTGCCTACCTTATTACCCAAATAATCATAGCCATAATAACCTATCAAATTCTGGTCATTCAATTCCCTTGCAGTGAACATATCCAACGACATTTGGTCGGGCGTCAAATTACTCACATTGCCCAATGCCAATTCTTTTAAGCCTAATTTTTGACGGTACCTTTTATAAAATTGAATATCCGTTTGGCTTTCAATATCCTTATTTTTCAAAGGTGCATATATTTTCACTCTTTCACCATTAATAAGGCTATCTCCAACCACCATCGTTGTGTCTAAAGCAGTACCATTAATATTATCATTTTGATGAATTTCCGCCAAATTCCAAAGCCCAAAAGGATTAATTGTATAAGAACGGTCAACCCTTTGCTCGTAAATAGCCCCAATTTGGATATTGTGAGCATTGGCTTTTGAGCCTTTAGGCAGGAAATCGAAACTCAAAGTTGCCGAGCCTGTTATTAAATTGCTCTCATTTTTTCTAAACCGATCATACACTTGACCAACGTTTTGATGAAAATTCCAAACCCTTGAAAGATTATCTCTGTTGTACGAACCATTAAAAATATTGACACTATTACCCGAAGGATCATCTATTTTATTGCTATTATAATTCGCTAAAACGCTATTAATTTCAGAACGTTTGTAATTGGCTAATTCTCTCCGATAGCCTAAATGCCGTTGAATAATGCGCGGAATACCGCCTGTAGTATCCAACACACCCCGAATATCAGGGCGATAATTATAATCAAATTGACCGATATAGCCATAGTCGAACAAACGGTCGCCATGACGGGAATCAGAAATGCTACCCATGCCTTTTTCATATCCTGCTTGTAAAGAATATTGGGCATTTTCTATGACAGAAGCCGTTGATTTTTCTTTTTTGCCGACCCCCTCAGTATTTCCGAGTCTGTGGCGAAAACGGAAGTTTGTCCTAAATCGCTCAGTCTTATCAGTCGGATTATTATGAGAATTGAACACTTGCCATGTCCTACCTGAACCATCGGCAGGCGTCAATTGATCATCAATTTTATAATAATTGCCACCTAAAGTAATATCCATAGCATTAGAAATTTTGGCATCTAATTTTCCCCCAAAATCATATTGCTTATAGGTATTAAAAGGGCGCACTTTCAAAATATCAAAATCTTTAGCCGTTAAAGTTTCAGCTGTGGCTACTTGCGTACCATTGCCAATAGAAGTCAAAGGTTTTTCTTCTAACATTTTCAAAACATCATCCTTCACATGATAAATACCCAAAGCAGAAGGGCTTGGATCTTTATTCGTCCGAACCTGTCCTGATAAACGAAAGCCCAAAAGCGACTCCTTATATTTACCACCGTCTTTGCTTCTTGAAATCAGCGGACCTGATACATTCGCATTCAAAAAATTATAACCGAAAGCATCTAAATACTCAGACGTCTCAGCTTCCACACCCCCAGAGAATTTATTCGCAGGACCCTTCGTCGTGATGGATACTACACCGCCTGTTACGTCACCATATTTGGCTTCGATACCGCCTGTCACGACCTCCAATTGCTCAATTTCACTCGCTGGCACTTGACTTGAGCCTCTCACGCGAATACCGTCAATATAAAAATCTGTACCCGTTTCACGCGAGCCTTTGATATTGATACCGCCACCGTCGGGACTCACTGCCACGCCCGGTGCTGCCGTGCCTACCAAAGCCGATATACTTTTTGTTGGTAATTTTGATATTTGCGCGCTCGTGAGTGTACCCCCTTGAGTGGTTTGGTCAACTTTTACGATAGGCACTATATATTCGATAATCTCTACCGTACCGAGCATTTTGGCATCTTCAACCATTTTGCCATTCAATACAATGACACCAGTAGTCAAGCTGACATTTTTTTGTACTTGAGTTGTAAAACCTATTGATTGAAACTCAACATCGTAGGTACCCGGGTCAAGGTTGGTAATGCGATACAAGCCATCGAAATCCGATTGAGCATTGGCTTTCGGCACGCCATTCTTTTTGACTAAAATAATAACGGATGGAACCGGTTCACCCTTTTCATCAACAGTTTTGCCACTCAGCGTCACTTGCGCATAAGCCATTAAACCCATCAACAAAAAAAGGCAGGAGAGTAAAAGTTTTTTCATCATAAACTTTGAGTTTAGATTTTTTTAAGAGAGGAATGATGATTATCTATAATTTGGTCGTATTTTCAAAACGCAATATTAGTTATTCATACTTTTATATCATAAAATCAGCGCGTTCATTCGCCGAATATTACCATTTCGTTAACTTTCGATAGTGCTTTATAAAATTTTCAAAATATTATTTCTAAAACAGTTATATTTTTTAGCTAAAATTTTGTATATTTTAATAAAATAAATTTGAAAAAATGACCCCCTCAGTATTCAAGCTCTTTTCAGCTAATGAATTAAAAAAACCGAAAGAACAATAATAATCAAATTGGTAAACGCTCAAAATACAACAAATGCTGTTTCAAACTCATAATTCTCAACTCATAACTTTCAGCTCTCAACTCATAACTTTCAACTCTCAACTCATAACTTTCAACTATTCAAAAGATACTGATATTGAAAAAGCATCGCCACTACCAAAAGCAACATGTGCAAAACCTCAGCCGTAGCCGGTCCAATGCGTTGAAACAGCATGGATAATAAAATACTGAGGGGTACGCTCAAAATAAGCAAATGATTCACATCAACCCCTCTTTGTATCAAAATTGTCAAGCCGCCCATCAAAAGCATCCAATAAACAATACTGATATATTTTTGAGCAGATATGTTTCGGCGGATAAAAAATTGACCACTACTGAAAAGTGTTATCAAAACCAATAAAAGCATGACAGCTATTTTCACATAGGCAGTCTGATTACTATTTTTTACAAAATTAAAAAAGCCAAAATTCTCCGTAAAATGCAAAGGAAACATAGGCAACTTATCTATCCAAAACAAGTAAACAGCAAAAAGAAAGAAGGGCACAAGAATACCAATGAGAATCATCAATAATTCTTTCGCCCGAAGACCCCTCAGTATGCCAAGCCCTATAATGCCCCAAAGAATGAATAAAATGAAAGAAAAATGAAATAAACACGCCACGCCAATCCACAACCCCACGTCAAAAATCATAGACGTCGCTAAATTATTTTTATAAACATCACATAAATAGAAGAGGGCTAATATCAAAAAAGTATTCGCTAATAAAATTGGTGTCAACATCATAAATTCGGGCATCATGCTCGTTATGAGGCAATAAAATAGCCCTGGCAACAGCGATAATTCTGTTGAAACCCGATACCTCGACATCGTCAAATTGATAAAAACAGCTTGGATAAAAACCAAAACAAAAGCCGCCATCTGACCCACCAAACTGGTTGGAGCCAACTCAGCGTACATCCATTGGGTCAAAACGCCTTGACTTTTAGGCACATAACTCATCGGATGAATGAAAGTACTCGCCCTGACAAGAGCGAGATAGAGGAGCAATAATATGTTAGCAAGCGGTTGATTTGTTCTAAAAATCGTCAGCATAAACAGTGCGTTAAACAGTTGAATAGGGAAAACTTGCACCTGAGGTGCACAATATCGATAGACCCACCAAATGATGTAAAGGTATCAAATTTTCAATAATTCGGATATGATTATAGGTAAAGTCTCATTCTTAGAGAAAAAATTATCGAAACCCTTATAATTTCTCACCTCCATAAAAGCCTGTTTTAAGTTCAAATCAGCTTGATTTTGACTATAAAAAATATGATTTTTCATCAATTCAGTCGCTAAGTATTCCTGCTCGGTTTGTCCAGGTGTCGGTATCAAAATAGCTCTCATACCTAAGCTCACTAAGTCCATGATAGTGCTGTATCCGCTTCGAGCTACCATCACTTCGCTTTCCAATATTTTTTGATTTAAATCTTTAGTAATCAAATAATTATGAATTTCAATATTTTCACAAGTCATCTCAAAACCATCATCTATAGTCACCCCTCGAACCAGTAAATATGGCAGTACAACATCCCGAGTCAATCGGTACTGAGGGGGTGAATTAAGTTGATTACCTTCTTTTTGAAGTTGATCTATTATTTTTTTCTCTAAAATAGTCCGCTGCGGTTCGGGTCCTGACAAAACAAAAATGGCTTGATATTTTTTCTCGACATCATATTTTTTCAGGCGGCTGAGAGAACCTAAGTATTGGATTTTCAAAGAATTTTCACTTTGAAAATGAGATAATTTGTCTGCCAAGTTGGGTGTATTTTCAAAATCAGGAATCCAACATACGTCAAATTTTTTAATAAAATAGTGATTGATTTTATTGACAATGAATTGAAATGGTGCAGCAATATTTATTTGATGAGTCATGAAAATACTTTTCACCTTATTATTGTAAAAACCAAAACGGTTATCAGAGATGACAATATCTATTTTATTATTTTTCAAAAAATTATTCAACCAAAAATGCTCTTTTATGCACCCCCTCAGTATTTTTGGCATTTGAAACGCCATCGATAACACCATGCTCTCAAAAGGGTATCGAATATCGTAAGCAGGCAAGACATGGCAAGGCAGATGAGGGTATTCTTTTTTGAGCAATTCTAAAGCCGCACCGTCGGAAGCCAAAATGACCTCCGCACCTTGACGCAAAAACTCATCAATGATAGGAATGCAGCGAGTGGCATGACCCAAGCCCCAATTCAAAGGCGCAATCAAAATTTTTTTAATTTTTTTAGGCTGGGTCAAGTTTTATTAAAATTTGTATTGATAAAAAACGTTTTATTCAATTAGGAGTTTTTAATTAGGAATTAGGAATTTTTAATTCCTAATTGAAAATTCCTAATTTTCACAATTCACAAAAGTAAGTTTTAAATGAAAAAAATTATCATTCGCTATTCATCATTCATCATTCATCATTCATCATTTATCATTGGTCTGTTTTTTTTAAGCATTCTTTTGACTGCCAGCGGATGCGGTTTATTCAAGAAAAAATGTAATTGTCCGCATTTTGAAGCGAAAACGTCTTTAAATAAATAATTATGTCCAACTTTAAACCTGATTACGAATACCTGAGCAATTTTATAGAGCAAGCCTTTTGGGAAGATGTGCGTACAGGCGATGTCACTGGATTGGCTTGCATCCCGCCCGATAAACGCGATAAAGCCATTTTGAAAGTGAAAGCTGATGGGGTTTTAGCGGGCGTGGCTTTGGCTGAATTGATTTTCAAAAAAGTGGACCCCTCAGTAAAAATGCATATTTTCAAGCAAGATGGCGACCGAATGACCTTCGGCGAAGTCGCTTTTGAGGTAGAATGCAACACTCAAGCCCTTCTGAAAGCTGAACGTCTCGTGCTGAACACCATGCAACGCATGAGTGGCATCGCTACTATGAGCCGTCAATATGCCGATGCGGTGAAAGATTTATCAGTCAAAATACTTGATACGCGCAAGACCACGCCCTTGATTCGGTACCTCGAAAAATGGGCGGTGAAAATAGGGGGTTGCGAAAATTACCGCATCGGCTTGTACGATTGGTTTATGATAAAAGACAATCATACGGACGCTTGCGGCAGCATCACCAAAGCCATCGGAAAAATTGTCGATTATAAAAAAGCGAACCCCTCAGTATCAGGCTTCGGGGTGACGGTAGAAGTGCGAAATTTGGATGAATTGCGCGAAGCGATGGCAGCAGGCAACGTCACGCGGATTATGCTCGACAACTTCACGCCTGCACTCATGCGCGAAGCAGTCGGCATCGTAAAAGGTGCTTTTGAAGTAGAAGCTTCGGGTAATATTAATTTGAAAAATTTGAGAGAAGTGGCTGAAACAGGCGTTAATTTTATATCATCAGGTGCTTTAACGCATTCAGTTATGAGCTTAGATTTGAGCCTTAAAGTGGTTAAATAGTTGAAAATTGAGAGTTGAAAATTGAAAATGAGGAACTGAAATTTAACCAAGTTCCTCATTTTCAATTTTCAATTTTCAATTCTGTTGTCCGACATTAAGTTTTGACCAATTTTACCGACAAAAAGATTTAGCCAATAAAAGTTCATTGACAGACTGTAAGTAAAATGATTTTCTCTTTTGA
>JAYTUY010000134.1:0-21664 GCA_043744275.1 Saprospiraceae bacterium | reverse complement strand
TTGAAAAAGCATCCGCACAACCGCCACCATTGTTAATAACTGCTCTATATTTTTGATTGTTCACAGCATCGGTGAAAGTATAAGAGGCAGTTGTATTGGTAATATCTGACCATGTTGAACCGCCATTTGTAGAAGTTTGCCATTTTACTACACTACCTGTATATCCGCTTAATGTAATTGTTCCTGTATTGCTCGCTGTACACAATGCACCACCTGAGTATGAAGTTGTGCCACCTACTGAGGAGGCATTCACTGTAATCGTGGTTACACTTGAATTAACATCCGCACAACCACCGCCATTGTTCACAACTGCTCTATATTGTTGGTTATTAACAGCATTTGTAAATGAATAAGATGTCGTTGTATTTGAAATATCTGTCCATGTTGAACCGCCATTTGTAGAAGTTTGCCATTTCACAACACTGCCTGTATGACCGCTTAATGTAATTGTTCCTGTATTGCTCGCTGTACACAATGCGCCGCCTGAGTATGAAGTTGTACCACCTATTGCTGGGATTATTACCGTTATGGTTTTAGAAGCAGTTGCACTACAACCATTGACATCTGTTACTGTAACTGAATAAGTGGTGGTAGCAGTTGGATTGACTGTTTTGGGGTTGCCTGTTCCAAGCGAATTATTCCAAGTATAGGATGAAAAGCCTGCAGTAGCTGTCAATGTAGCTGCTTCGCCTGATAGCACAATGTTATCATTTGGCGTGCAAGAAGCATCGGTTTCGGTGATAGATACTGAGGGGGTAGCATTGACCACTACAGTCGTGGTAGAAGAGGTTGAACAACCATTAGCCGAAGAAGCTATAACGGTATAAGTGCCAGCTGCTGCTAAAGGAACATTGCTGATAGTTGGATTTTGAGCAGTGGAAGTAAAACCATTGGGTCCCGTCCAACTCCATGTTGTAGCCCCAACTCCAGATACAGTCAAATTCAAATTGCTATTTTGACAAACAGGGCTATTGGCTCCTGCTGTGGCTGTTATAGTCGGACAACTAACGCTAATAGCAATAGCAGCAGCATTATTAGTTGAAACAGGGTCAGTCGTTGTACTACTGACGTTGGCTATATTTTGTATTGTTGTACCTTCGGGTACTGTAGCGTTTACGGTTGCAACGAGTATTAAATTCGCCGTAGCACCATGAGCAAGGGTTCCGACCGTCCAATTAGGTGCAGACCATGTTCCTACTGAGGGGGTAGCGCTTACAAAAGTCAAACCCGTAGGAAGAATGTCTTGAACCGATACAGACTGGGCATCGGTTAAACCATTATTGGCAACTGTAATGGTGTAGGTAAGGTTTTGCCCTGCCATAACAGGGTCAAGATTAACGGTTTTTGTGATGGCTAAATCAGCACCTGCTAAACCGAAATTTTTAGAACAAGCACCTGAACCTGAGCCTGTGAAAGCAACAGAGTAATAACCTGTTGGTGAAGGTGTTGGTGTTGTTAAAGTATAGCCTGTTGGTATAGGTTGAGCCAATTGCACTATATATTTAGCTGCAACTGGCGTATTATAAGTTATTTGTACATTATCGAATGCCACAATATCTCCTGCAATCATTGTTGCAGAAGTGGATGACATAAACCGTATGGTGGTCGTAGCAGAAATATAAGGTGTAATATCAAAAGTACCTACACCCGATTGGTTGCCATCTGCACCAGTGTATCTTTTTAAAAGCGTCCAAGTGGCAGGAGCGGCTGTAGTTGCTATCTCAACATCAACATAATCACCTGTTTGTAAATCAAGGCCTGATTCAGCAAAGTTAAAAGATAATGAAGCGGAAATGGCATTAGTCAAATCAGCCGTTCGGCGAGCACCATTATTGGTATTTTGGATAGTTAATCCGTTGGCACTTGTAATGAGGATATCACCTGCTGCAAAACCATCGGCTTCAACTACTTCAATCCACGGGTTAGCTGCCCAAGACGTGGTTCCATTGGTTTGAGTAGCGGTTGTATTAGCATTAAATTGATCCAAATAAGTATTTGCAGTGGTAGGAGGAGTTATATCAAATTGATATGTACCTAAAGAGGAAGTTGTTTTAGTAGTCAATAAAGGATCTCCTGCGTCTAAAATACCATCGCCATTTGTATCTCTAAATAATTTAACTGCAATACCAGATCGACCGTTATCTCCTGCATTTAAAATGCCATTAGAATTTATATCACTGAAAACAGAACCTGTAATCGTATTTTGATTGGCAATTGAAACACAAGATATGTTAACTGTTACCAATCCAATGTCGCATACTGAGGGGTCTTCTTTGCTACAAACGCGGTATTCAAAATCGTCGGTACCTATAAAACCTGGATTAGGGGTATAGGTAATCGTACCATTGGCATTGATAGATACAGTACCGTTAGCGGGCAGATTAGATACGCCCGAAGTCGTAACGGTTAAAGTGTCAGGCATACCGATTACATCATTAGCCAGCACATTTATGATGACGGGTATATCAATCGCCGTATTTTTAGTATCATCTGAGGCTACTAAATTAGCCAATACGCCTAAATAATTATTTTGATCGCAAGTGCCTAAGGCAGTGAATGGAGCAGTTTGCTGATTAGCCGTAGAAGCTGAATAAGCGCCGCCTGTATTAGAAGGATCTACTTTAGCAATAAAACAAGCTGGGTTTTTTGTATAAATTAATTCAACATTATCAATCCAAAAAAATTCATTAATTGCTGGTATGGCGTTCGAGATAAATTGAACCACATTGCTGGCATTCGCATTGTAATTGGCAGATGGGATATTAACTACAATATCAGCATAATAATTATCGGTTCCAACATCATCACCATCTGTAATGGTGTATAATGTTGTACCATTCACTTGAACTAAGCAGGCTTCGCCCCCATTATTAAAGTTTTGTCTTCTAAAACTAAATTTAAGCGTTGCTCCTGTAGCGCCGTTGAAAGTGAATGCGCGAGTCATACCATTGCTGGGTCCTCCTATTCTGATAGCATTATTACTGACTGTGGGGTCGTTCAGAATTTGAACATCGCCTGTAGAAACGACATTGTCGTCACCTACCTCAGCCCAGTTGGTGTTCCAGTTGGCAGAACCATCATTACTTGTAAAATTAGCAGTTGGATTAAAATCATCTTTTGCAAAATAACCGTTTATAGTACTTAATTCGTAGTTGCCCGACAAATCTGAAATGGTTGATTTGACAAATATATCACCAGCATCAATGACGCCATTGCAGTTGAAATCGCTGTACATATCCACCTTGACACCTGCAGCAAAGGCTTCGTTGGTGTACACACCATCATCAGGCAATTGCTCTATAAAAACTTTACCTGAAATAATATTTTCATCTGCTTTCGCATTGCAATTAGTGACTGTAACATATACCTTAGCGACATCGCAAGTACCTGGGTATTCAAGTGAACAAATCCGATATTCAAAAACATCTTCCCCTTGAAAACCGAGATTGGGAGTATAGGTAATCGTACCATTTGCATTGACAACGATGGTTCCGTTAGCGGGTTGCAATAAACCAGTTGTTTTAACAGATGCTGTATCTACTGTACATAAAAATCCTTTATCATTAGAGGATACACTGATTCTAACGGGTGTGTTAGGGAGGGTAACTTCTCTATCATCTACTGCATTGACCAAATAATTCAAACACTTAGGAGATAATATAGTACCCACATCCAAAGAAGGCGACCCTGTCAAAGCAGTAAAGGCATCTTCACCATAAACAGCAGATATGGGCGTACCATCGCAGGTATAAACAGCCACCCCGCTTTGGTCATTATCAGAAGCATCTTTTACTTGATAATAATTGAGGGCATTCAGCGGTACTGCCAAATCATAAGGAATGCCACAAGGGCTCATAGTGGCTGAAGTAGATGTTAGATTACCATCGTATTTGATATACAAAGTGGTATTGGCAGTTGGAGTTACCCATATTGGATTGTCGTTACGCGTGCCATCTAATGAACCAGGTGCCCAAGCAACACTCGCAAACGAGGTTAATCTATCTGCCGAAATCAAATTGATTGCCCAATCATAGGCTGCACCCGAAGCATCAGCATCCATAATTTCAACGGCTGTAAATGACTCTCCGCCTAAATTTTCAAATTTATAAGCAGAGTTATTAACAAGTGATAAACTATTAAAGCTTTTTGCTGCTACGGTAACGGTACCCGAAGAAGGAGCTCCAGTGCCGGAAGTCCAGTTGATAGTGATAGGGTCTGCTAAAGTATTGACAAAATAAACGACTGAGGGGGCAGCAGAATTCGTTGTCGGAACAGCCGTATAATATTTATTGCCATAATATTGACCGGGTAAGATGTTAATATTTCGAGTACCGAAGTTATCGTTACCACCAAATAGGATATCTACCCCTACTGGTTGGGTAGCAGTTATTGTAGCGCCTGGTTTTATATCTGTTGCTGTCGCAATAGAAGCAGCAGCAGGATCGCCTTCATAAAACCAAACCTCTCCTTCATTGAGCGTTTGGGTTAAGTCAACAGTACCATTGCCGTCATAGTCAAGCGACACAACTGTACCGTTGGTAGCTGCTCTAATAAATACAGAAGCATAAGCAAAATAAGGCACACTGGCTATTTCACCCAAGCCCAATGTAAATAGTTTACCAAAGCGACTTACATCATACACGTCCGTTTTAGCAGTTTGAAGAGCAAAAACACTATTATCGCCCGTTATTTTTGAAATAGCTAAGTCACTGGTAGAGTATATTTTATCCTTACCATCAAAATAAATATTAGCAGGATTTCGGGGATTATAAATAAAATTATTATCCAAAACTATACTACCTCCTGATGGGATAATATCCGTTGGAAAACCTGGGGCAACGCCATTGTTTAAATTACCATCTCCCCATATCTTTGTAGTCGATTGTAGAGGTGTGGTAATATTGGTTTCGTATCCATCCTCCCATTCGTCATACGTAATAATGGCATTTGGATAAGGCGATTTGATACTAATGATATTGCGGACTACATTGGTAAAAGAAGCATAAGCGTTGGATGCCTCAAACAATGCCTTACGCAATTGAGTCGCATTTTCAGGAAAAGGCATATAATATGTCTTCGCCTGAACTGCCTCATCACAGGGATTAACTATAGTAGCCGCTACGTTTACTATCACCATCGCCACATCACAATTAGGAACTGGGAAGGCATTATCACATATTTGATACGTGAAAGTATCGATACCTGAAAAATTGCCATTGGGCAAATACGTAATTAAACCATCCGCACCTATTTGTAAGGAACCATTTTGTGGAGCTGTTACAATTGTTAAAGACGCCACATTGAGGCTACCCTTATCATTTGTCAAAACGTTTGTTGCTCCAGGTAAACCCGATGAAGTTGAGAGAGCATCGTCAATAGCATCTATCGGTACAACCGTTATACCATTCAATGCCTTTGTATGGGTTACAGTTCCTTCAAAACCTTCTTTAGCCACTGCTGAAAAGCTATACGAAGTCGCCAATACTGAGGGGGTAAAGCTATATTCATAAATTTTTATACATCCACTGCTACTCACCACATTGGCTGCACCTAAAGTTACATTCGTTGCTCCACCAATATTAGGCGTAATGGTTAAATCAACACCATTCACATCAGCAAAACCAAATGGATCGCTAACCGCTATACGCACATAATATGGTAGTGAAGAAACAACTTGTGTCGTCAAAGCACCTCCAGGATATGCAGCCGAATAAATACCTAAGGTATTGACATTGATATATGTTGAAGTCGGAAGCGTTATTTTAGAAGGCTTAGTCTGGCTATCATAATCTATTTTAAAGCCTAAGTTATTTTGAGTAGAAATAATTACCAAAGAAATCACTTCACCCGCAGGCACCAACACGTCAGCAGCTAAAGTGCCCGTATAATCAAGACGATATTCAGTAGCAGAAATAGTTGTAACTGTTGGATTGGTTAAAACAATTATCGTATTGTTACCATGTTTTAAAGTATCTGTTATGGCAGGGGTAGGCGGCATAGTGCCACTCGTTACAGTTATATATTGAGATACGCTGATAGTACCTGCTTTTATCGTGAAAGGGCTACACATGGCAGGAGCCATTGTGAAAGTAGTCATTGATATTGGAGTAACTGGCTTCAGAGCAACTCCGGCTGTTGCCCATCTTGCGCTCGTGCCGCTCCATGTTAGAGATACGCTCGCTGCACCTGGTGCCGTTTGCCCAGAACCAGCCGTTTTACCACTTAATGGCATACTTGACCATAATTGAGTGCCACCAGCAGTAGTAGTTGCAAATACACTTGTCGTTTTACCACCTACGATTCCAAACATTATTTGCCCGGCTGCACCTGCCACTGTAATATTAGGTGTAGCATCGTTGCCTATGTTAGAGGCAAAAGTACCTGTTGGTGTCGCTTGATTCACACCATCATAAGTAATCGCCCCTACTACGCCAGCTTCATTCAAAGCACTGCTCCAAGTCACTACCAAATTATTGGCTCCAGTAGCTGGTGCTACTAAACTATAAATATAAGTCTGCGCATCTGTACCTGTTAAAGATGTTCCCACTAAGGTCATCGCCGTACCGCCGTAAGTAACCGATGTAATCGTTTCGCTATCTTTATTACGATAAGAAATGCCCACCATCAATACTCTGTTAGAGCCAGTTGTACCTGAATTATAAGAAAATGAATGGGTCGTAGCTGTTGCAGCAACATCTGAAGATACCGCTGCACTGACCACTGAAATGGGTGGGCTATAAGAAAGAATAGGCGACTGTGCCGTAGTAGCATCTGCCGTAGCTACTGGGTCTATCCTATCAAGTGCCTGAGAAGGGTCTGAGAGGTAGAGCTGCTTGTTGACAGTTTGTGCATCCAACGAAGCAATGCTACCTATCAGTAGCATTGAAGCAGAGAATGACACTCTGGCTGCCATTTTCCTATTGTAAGGAATAAATAATTGTAGAAGATATTTAAAATCATTACTACAATAATTTGTAAATACCCCTACATTCGGTATTACCCGCAGGAAAGATAAAATCCCATCTTTTAGTTTATTTGTAAAAGATAAGATGAAAAGCAGCAAATGCTTAATGGCAGATAGAAATTTCATAAAATTGAGTTTTTGAAAACCCCGAGCAACACTCAAGGGAACAGTAGGGTGTTTAATAAGATTTTTCATCGTATTATCGATAAATAGCTTTGGGTTGTTCCCCTTTTTGATACATTGATTGTACATCGGATTTTCCATTTGAATTATAGTAATGTGTTAGTATAAGAAGTAAAATATTGTATAAATAATATTTTTATAAATTTAATTTCAATGTGTTAATTAAAAAAAAGACTTGTATGGGGTATTTTTTTTATTAAAAGTGAATATATATTTTATGTATTTTTATATAATTAAATGCTAATAACTTCATGCCAAATTTTTTTTTTTAATATCTATTTATAACAATCTGTGACTAATATTTAATACCCAAATTATGGTAATAAAAAACTGATATAACGATAAAAAAAAATTACATTAACATTTGAGTTATGTTTTAAGAACTAAACAAATGTCATTCGTCGAAAATTTTGACTGATTAAAATATCGAAATAATTAAAATTGTGACATTTTTAATTTTCAAAATTTAGCACTTATTTTACTCATACGTGCGATTAATCGACCTGAATAATTGAGGTCAATTAAAGTAGTATTAGCTGAGGATACCCCTCAGTATAAATCATCATTTGGTAAAGTGGTAAAAAAAATTGAGGAAGAAAACTCAGAATCGAATAGGCATCAGATAAAAAGAAACAGACATTAAGCCCTCGCATTTATTATTCTTTTTTCTTTTCAATTTTTGTATTTATTAATTTACATTATACATAAAAAATATGTAAAATAATATAAATTTAACCTTGCTTCAAGTAAGGCAAATTTATGCCAAATATTTTTTTTATATGTATTTAAAAAATTATTTGTGACATACCATATTTAAGTTAAATTATTTTTCAATTCATTCATTCTATTTATAAACAATTGAAAATCAATTATTTATAAATTCTAAACTGCAATAATAAAAATTGAATACATCGAATTTTATAACATATTATCGCAGTAATAATTTCAAATATATTTTCATTTATCGTAATTCAATCCAATAAAATTTGGCATACCCCTCAGTATTTTCACTCGTTGAGTGAACAATTAAAAAACAAAACTCTTATTTTCGCCCATAAAAAAACTGTCTCAAAAGTCATGGATAGACCTTCAAGACAGCTTTTTAAAAGACGAAGATGAATAAAACCAATTCATCATTCATCATTCATCATTCATCATTCATCATTCATCATTCATCATTCATCATTCATCATTCATCATTACAGACTTACGCTTCAATTTTAATTTTAAAACCAACGCTGTGAATATTCTCAATTTTGATGCGCGGGTCTTGGCTCAAATATTTTCTCAATCTTGAAATAAAAACATCGAGGCTTCTGCCCAAAAAATAATCATCTTCGCCCCAAAGCGTTTCTAAAATATTAGATCTTTTGATGACTTCATTCTTATTTTCGATGAACATTTTCAGCAAATCAGCCTCTTTCTGAGTCAAGTTTTTCGCTTGATCACCAAACTTCAGGGTGAGATTTTTATGATCCAAGAGGTAATTTCCCACCGTCAAATACGTCGGTACTGAGGGGGATGCTACCTTTGAACGCCGCAGGAAAATTTCAATTTTCAGGATTAATTCCTCGATGCTAAATGGCTTAGTGATGTAATCATCTGCGCCCAATTTCAAACCTCGAATGCGATCTTCTTTCATAGACTTTGCCGTCAAAAACAAGATAGGCACTTGAGTATTGAATTTTCGGATTTCCTCAGCAATGGTAAATCCATCTACATCGGGCAGCATCACATCGAGGATGCACAAGTCAAAATCATTTTGCTTGATTACATTCATGGCTTCTTTACCGTTTTCACAACAAGTAAGTTTGTAACCTTGTAGTTCGAGATTATCACGGGTAACAAAGCTTAGGCTTTCATCATCTTCTACATACAGCAGGTGTGCTTTCATAGGATTGTATTAATCTTTAAAATCGGGTTAATATAAAAAATTGTTTTTCGGAAAATTTTTACAAAAATGGTTCATTTTAAAGGAGTTGTCAATAGATACTTCAATGAAAGTGTCTTTTATTAAAGAATTCTATTGTGTTAGATATTATTTTATTTTCAAATTCAATATTTTACATAGTTTCGACTGATGTTTTAGGCTTTCTCGCAGGCTTCGTTGTATCTAAAACCTTTGGAATATCAATGACAACGCTCACTCCTTTATCAGTTTCTGAAACTAAATCTATATTCCATCCTTGAGCTTGCACAATATTTTTCACATAATACAAGCCCAAACCGAAGCCTTTTACATTGTGAATATTGCCAGTGGGCACTCTATAAAACCGCTGAAAAACTTTTTTATGGTGTTCTTTATCGATGCCAATACCATGATCAGTAATCGTTAATCGAACGTTTTTATCCAAGTCTTCTGTTTTAACAACCACTTCCGGTTTACCATCTTTACAATATTTCATCGCATTATCTAGCAAGTTGTGAATAATATTCGTTAAGTGCAAGGTGTCGGCTTTAATATAGGGCTGTTTGGCATTTAAAATTTGCGAAAGTTTACCATTTTGCCCTTCAATCTTCACTTGAATGCTCGGCAGTATAGTTTCAAGCAGCTCATGCAAGCTGATAATCTCCATATTTAAGTCAAGCGTATTCCTATCTATCCGCGTGATTTGAAGCACTTTTTCCACTTGCGTATTCAAACGATTATTTTGCTCTCGCATGATGTGAGTGTATTTCGTCAAGCGTTCGTCCATCTGAATAATGGGATGGCTGGCAAACACATCGGCAGCTATTTTAATAGTCGAAATAGGGGTTTTAAATTCATGCGTCATATTATTAATAAAGTCTTTTTGCAATTCAGACAACCGTTTTTGACGCAGGATAATGAGCATAGAATAAATGAAAAACAGAACAGTCAGCAAAGAAACCACTGTTAAAAAAACAGTCAGTGCCATACTACCCAACAGATAAGATGAGCGTTTTGGAAAACGGACAACGAAGAAATAAGTGGCATCTTCTAAGGTTGGAAACACCTTTGTAATAGCCAGTGAATCTGAAGACGGGGAGTAAGAAATATACTTACCATATATCATTTTTTCATCATGACAATCATAAATAGCGTAGTCAAAATCTTCATTGAGTGTCGCTTCTTCAAAGTGTTTACGCAAATAAAAACCTAAATTTTTTGCATCAATTTGACTATTAATATTGACAGCATAAGTATTGGAAGATGTGCGGGTAATCAAATCTTGCGGTGGCAAAATACTTTGATTCACATTTGAAAGTTCCTTAGCTACATTGAGTAAAGCGATATTAACCGTGCGATCAAAGTCGCGTTCGTTCACATTCCAAGTGCGCATTACCCAATACGCCTGAGTGCCGATGACGAAAAGAATAGCTATTGCGCCTAAGATAACAACGCGTTGGATGGTTCTGTTATTCATGTTGTTGTGACTAATTTATTCACATTATATGATACACCTTTTCATTCTAAAACGATTATCATTCAATTGAGAATACATATTTTTTATAAAAATAAAAATATTTATTAGTATAAAATCAGGTATTCAAATGATTAACAAGCAGTTAACAATATCAGTCTTTCCCTGCTACTACAATTACAATTTCTCCTTTAGCAATCCCTTCATTTTTATAAAAATCGGTCAAAATACTGAGGGGGTCGGTTTTCACCTCTTCGTACAGTTTTGTCAGCTCCCGACACACACAAGCCATGCGCTCGCCGCCGCAATGCTCCATCAATTCGGTGAGGCATTTGACCAACCGATGCGGACTTTCATACAAAATAAAGGTATTTTCAAGACTTGACAAATATTTTAAACGGGTCTGGCGACCTTTTTTATGAGGCAGGAATCCTTCAAAATGAAAAATGCCGCAGGGCAAACCCGATGCAGTCAGCGCAGGAACGAAAGCCGTTGCGCCCGGCAAGGCTTCTACGCGCACCCCCTCGCGGACACATTCGCGCACCAGCAGGAAGCCAGGATCGCTAATAGCTGGAGACCCTGCATCGCTGACCAAGGCGATGGTCGCCCCCCCTTTTAGTTGATCGACGATACCCCTCAGTACACCATGCTCATTGTGGGCATGGTAGCTGCGAATAGGCGTTTCGATTTGAAAATGTTGAAGGAGTTTCTTTGAGGTTCGGGTATCTTCAGCCAGTATCACGTCCACCTCTCGCAGTATGCGCAAAGCACGCAGCGTCATATCTTCAAGGTTGCCAATCGGCGTAGGGACGAGGTAGAGCATGAGTAATGAGTAATGGGTAATGGGTAATAGGTAATGGGTGCAATTACCCATTACCCATTACTCATTACTCATTTTTAATCGTGAAAGAATAGTTTTCCATGATTGGATTGATAAGGAGTTTTTTACAAGCGGTATCCACTTTCTCACGGGCATCCGCCTCGCTTTCAGCCGCTACAACCATGCGAATGTGCTTACCAATGCGCACATCCTCTACGCCTGTTATCTCGATATGATCCATATTATTAGCAACGGTTTTGCCTTGCGGATCAAGGAGTTCTTTATGAGGCATAACGTCTATTTCAGCAATGAATTTCATACTATTTGAATGATGAATGATGAATGATGAATGATGAATGATGAATGATTTTAATTTATAATTAAATGACAATCAATTAATTGTACTAATTTCTGTTAGGCTGTTATTAATTTTTTATGAAAAAAATGATTGACTACATTGAATAAAACATAGATAATCATATTGAGCGAAAGAGCGACTTCTCTGAAAAAAACTAATAGTAGAGTGGACAAAATAATGTAAGAGATTTTCATTTTATCCAAACCGCCTTTCATACTAAACATCGGAATCTCCGCAATGAGCAGATAAGATGAAATGGGTATTAAACAGTATAAAAAAACAGGGTTAAAGATAAAATGTGCTAACCCAAAAGAATTATATTTAGCAATAAGCATGAGTCCAATATAAAAGGTCGTATTGGAAGGTGTGTTTAATCCAATAAAACTTTGAGTTTGACGGGTATCTAAATTGAATTTGGCAAGGCGGAGACATGAAAAAAGGGTGATAATAAAAGCAGGTAAGGCTTTAATACTGAGCGACAAAGACGTTAAAATCTCTTCACTATTACCACCTATACCATTGCCCGACATAGCAGAAACACTCAAAAGACTATAAACAATAACACCTGGTACAACTCCAAACGATACCATATCCGCTAATGAATCTAACTGCAAACCCAAAGGCGAGCTTACTTTAAAATACCGAGCTGCATACCCATCTAAAAAATCTGCAATCAGCGAAATGCCAATAAAAATTGCCCCCTCAGTATATTCACCCTCGAGGATGCTCACCACGGCACAACAACCACAAAAGAGGTTTAATAATGTGAGAATATTCGGAATGTGCTTTTTCATTAATTTATATTTGGCGATAGTCTTCAATTTGAGGGTGTAAAAGTATAAAAAAAAACAAAAAGGCTTGGTATTTCTACCAAACCTTTTTGTTTTTAGTGGAGGATAACGGATTCGAACCGATGGCCTCTTGCATGCCATGCAAGCGCTCTACCAACTGAGCTAATCCCCCTTTTTTAAAGATATTTAGATATTGGGATAGTAGATATTAGATTTTCGCTGCGAATCTACATGTATTTAATTTAAAAATAAAATTTAGCTTGAAAAATAATCTATAATAAGTTATCCCTACATTTTAGGAAATATTAACTTTGCGCCTTAATTTTTATATCTATTCATTTTTTAATTGAAATTTAAATGATTATCGAAAAAAACAAAGTGGTTTTGTGCCATTATACGCTGCGCGAAGGCGATGCAGCGGGTCAATTGATTGAAAGTACTGAGGGGGGTGAGCCGTTAGGATATATTCACGGTGTCGGGATGATGATTCCGCTTTTTGAGCAAAACTTAGAGGGAAAAACAGCGGGCGTAGAGTTTGCTTTCGGTATTCCAGCGGCTCAAGCTTATGGCGAATATGATGATGAGGCTTTGACTGAAATCCCTAAAGCGGCTTTCAATTTGGGTGATACCAACCCTGATGATGTATTCATAGAAGGCGAAGTGTTGCCTTTGCAAGATGAAAATGGCAATGCCATGCAAGGCATTATTGTAGAAGTAACGCCGACGACTGTGAAGATTGACTTCAATCACCCAATGGCAGGTGTTGATTTGTATTTCACAGGTCACGTTGATACTGTACGAGAAGCCAGTGCTGAGGAATTGTCGCATGGACATGTGCATGGAGCTGGTGGGCACAACCATTAATTTTATAAATCATTGAAGGTCAATATTTTATAAAATTAATTTCAAATAAATGGCGATAAATACTGATGTATTTATCGCCATTTATTTTTACCTTAAATCCCACACAACCTCTCAGCCCCCTTCTCAAGTGTCTCCTCCGTCTTAGCAAAACACAATCTGATAATTTTAGAATCATACCCCTCCTGCCGCGCTCCACTCGCAGTGACATTGGAGTAAAAAACCGAAACAGGAATGGCTGCTACACCAAATTCAGTGGTCAATCTTTTTGCAAATGTAAAATCATCTTCATCGCTAATGTCTTGATAATCAAAGAGTTGGAAATATGTGCCTTCACTTTTAAGCGGTTTAAAACGGCTTCCGCTCATGAGTTTTGAAAAATAATCACGCTTCTTTTGATAAAAAACAGGCAACGATAAATAGGTATTTTCATCTTCTAAAAAATCAGCTATCGCATATTGCATGGGTGTATTCACTGAAAAAACATTGAACTGATGGACTTTGCGAAACTCGCGCATTAAATGCTCAGGTGCTACGATATAGCCCATTTTCCAACCCGTTGCATGAAATGTTTTGCCAAATGAAAAGGCAGCCATACTTCTTTTAAAAAGATTAGGATACCTCAAAATGCTTTGATGCAATTGTCCATCAAAAATTAAATGCTCATACACTTCATCGCTTAAAATGAGAATATCTGACCCCTCAGTAATTTTATCCAACATTTGTAAATCATTGACTTTCAATGTTTTACCTGTTGGATTATGCGGCGTATTAATCATTATCATCCGCGTTTTAGGCGTTATTAATTTTTGAAACTCCTCCCAATTGATGTCATACTGAGGGGGTGCTAATTTATAAGGCACTACTTTCCCACCGCATAATTCCACACTCGGTGCATAAGAATCGTAGGCAGGTTCAATCAAAATAACTTCATCACCTGCGTGTACGAAGGCTGAGATGGCTGTAAAAAGGGCTTGCGAACCACCGATTGTAATCGTGATTTCAGTCATGGGGTCTATATTTTGACCATATAGTTTTTCAATTTTATCAGCTAACCGACGCCTCAGTATAGGCAGCCCTGGCATGGGTGCGTACTGGTTCATGCCCTTATTCATGTAGTGCGCGACAAGGCGTTTCAACTCTTCAGGCGTATCAAAATTGGGGAAACCTTGCGACAGATTAATCGCTCCATGCTGGTCAGCGAGCCCTGACATGATGGTAAAAATATTGGTGCCGACGTTGGGCAATTTTGAATGTATGGTCATTTGAATTGATTTTACGAATTTTACTGAATTATGTGTTGGAAGCCACGAATTTTACGAATTGACGAATATTTGCTAATTGAGATTTTGACATATAATAGTCAACACGTAGATTAGCAAATATTCGTCAATTCGTAAAATTCGTGGCTCAATACACCCAGCCTGCAAATATAAATTTTTAAATGAAAATTCGGCGTTCTTGATTTTAAACTTAACTTTGCGGCGGCGAACAAGCACCCCTTCCTGCCACGCTCTGCTCGCAGTGATAATCATTACATAAACAATTGATAATCAAACAGTTACATCTTTCAATTTTAAATCAAAATGTATAAAAAGAAGATAAAATCTGCGCTCATTTCCGTTTTTTATAAGGATGGACTTGAACCCATCGTGCGTGAACTTGACCGTCTGAAAGTAAAAATATACTCCACAGGCGGCACTCAAACCTTTATTGAAAGCCTCGGCGTCAAATGCGAAGCGGTGGAGGAACTGACCACTTACCCCTCTATTTTGGACGGGCGCGTAAAGACTCTGCACCCTAAAGTTTTTGGCGGCATCCTCGCCAAGCGGGAGGTGGAGCATACAGCGCAATTAGAGAAATTTGATATTCCTGAAATCGACCTCGTCATCGTGGATTTATATCCTTTTGAGGAAACAATTGCCAAGACTAAAAATGAAGAAGATATTATTGAGAAAATAGACATTGGCGGCATTTCGTTGATTCGGGCAGCCGCTAAAAACTTTAGAGATGTGGTGGTGATACCAGGTCGTGAAGAATATGCTTCCTTCTTAAATATTTTAGTAGAAAATAATGGCTATACCGAAATGGAGGAGCGCAAGGCATTTGCCCTTAAAGCGTTCAATATTTCAAGTCATTATGATACGGCTATTTTTAATTGGTTTGTAGAAAATACTGAGGGGGTAGATACTAATCCATTTAAACAATCTATTCAATATTCAGAGACCTTGCGCTATGGGGAAAACCCGCATCAAAAGGCATCGTTTTATGGCAATTTCAATGAAATGTTTGAAATACTGAGTGGTAAAGCCTTGAGTTTCAATAACTTAGTGGATGTGGATGGAGCCGTGCGTTTGATGCGTGAATTTAAAGATGACCAACCGACTTTCGCTATTTTGAAACATACCAACGCTTGTGGTGTGGCGACTAAAAATACACTTCTCGAAGCATGGAATGCAGCTTTGGCTTCTGACCCTATTTCAGCCTTCGGGGGCATTTTGATTTGCAATAAAAAAATGGATGTGGCAACGGCTGAGGAAATCAACAAATTATTTTATGAAGTCCTCATCGCACCCGATTATACCCCCGATGCGCTTGAACTTTTGAAAGGAAAAAAGCAGCGGACTTTATTGAAAATTAAAGAATTTTATCAACATGCCGTGTCATTCAAAAGCCTGCTCAATGGTGTAATTCAACAGGATACGGACATGAAAACAGAGACTGAAAAAGACCTCAATTTGGTCACCAATAAGCGACCTACTGAGGGGGAGATTCAAGACTTGCTCTATGCCAATATTTGCGTTAAACACTTGAAATCCAATGGAATAGCCATAGTGAAAAATCGTCAATTGATAACGATGGGTTGTGGTCAAACCTCGCGGGTGGATGCGCTCAAATATGCGCTCGAAAAAGCAGAAAATTTAGGATTTGATGTAAAAGGTGCGGTCATGGCTTCGGAAGCATTTTTCCCGTTTCCCGATTGTGTAGAGATAGCGGATAAAGCAGGTATTACGGCAGTGATTCAGCCGGGCGGTTCAGTAAAAGACCAAGCATCTATTGACTATTGCAATGCCCATGATTTGGCTATGGTGATGACGGGCGTTCGGCATTTTTTGCATTAAAAGGAATTGATGATTTTTTCTAAAATTTTTTAGTTGGTTTAAAATGATTAAACGGGACTGTTTCAATAGAAGCAGCCCCGTTTATTTTTCATTTCATGATAACAAATCTTTGTGCCGTTGGCAATTTCTCTTTTACACTAAAAACACATTGGTATAGCCCAGAAGGCAAATTAGACACGTCAATACTGAGGGGGTACACTTGTAAATCCATTTTGCGTTTTAAAACGACTCTGCCTATTAGATCTACGATAGTTACATCACTCTGTATTTCTCCATTCGTTGGTTCGTAGTCAATATTGAGGGTAGAACTTGTTGGATTTGGATATAAGACGTAGTGGGCAGAAGGCAATTCTACCTCTTTCGTAGGAACGGTAAATCGGATTGTGCTATCGCAAGGGTATGTTGGTATGATACCAAGACGGTAGTTCGGGTTATTGGGAAGTCCTCCTTTAGTAGCTACAGAAAATGGTAATTTTATACCCCCTTGTATAATTTCTGCATTTTTTCCCCTCTTATCAGGATATTTAATATATCCAAAAGTTCTAATTCCATTAACTGATGTGAAATAAATCTTACAATCAGGTGCTAATTGAGCAAAGACAGGAAAAGCAAATGGAGCGGCAATGCTATCATAGTCTGCTACTTTTTCAATACCATTTGCTGATATATCGTCTTCAAAGAGATTTAGCTGAAAAATTTCATGTGTAATAAAAAGATAAAGAAATTGAGAATTCGGAGAAAAACATAACCCACTAAATATTGCTCCTTGCATAGGAACTCTTGGAATGGAGATATTTCTAAAATTTCTTAACAATCCAGTATTTCGGTCAAAATCATATAACATAAGTTCATCAAGATAGGTATAGTAGGCATATAGTTTTCCGTTAGGTGAAAAAGAAGACTGCCCTCCATTTTGTCCATACAATTTAGTAGAATTCCCAACTGATTGCATAAAGACGGTATCTATTCCTTTAGAAGTTATTTTAATTGTATAATACTGATTAGACAAGTATTTACGTACTAATACCCACCAATCTATACCATTAATATGTTTTACTGCGCTAATATTACCACCGTCTAATGTATCTTTTATTATTAATTGATTTTTAGAAATTACTTTACCCAAACCATTATTAGTTAAAATATTAATTTTACTTTGATATAAATTCAAAGCAAATAACTGTACTGAATTTGTTCCAATATCAACCGTTTTAGTATGTAATAACAAAAAAAAGCTATCATTATTATCTGGCATTGGTAAAGATAATGCCCCTTGCGCTATAATTGCTCCCCCTTGAGTTGAGCACACATACTCATTCGCAGTACTTGGGTTTAAACTATCTCCATTTTCCATTACTTCAAGGTTTTTGTTAAATATTTTACACCCATTAGATGAAAAAAGAAATTTACCATTTTTATCGCTTGTAGAAATGATTGTTTCCGCATAATCGTGATTTCTTATAAATGTATCTAATCTTACTGTTTGATTATTGAAGTCTAATTTGAATCCAATTTGTGGGTTTGGTAAATATTTCAATGTCGAATATCCCATGTGCCAAATATAATCATATTTGTTTTGAGCATACACATCATTTAGAATTATAAAAAATAATATATATATGTATAAATTTTTCATTTCCTCAATAGATAAAGAGGTATACCATTGTCAAAGACAATAACATACCTCATGTTAAAAATATAATTTAGTTAGATTTTAATTTTACAATTTTACTTGTGAATTGAACTTTATTATTCACAGCATAAGAAACAAAATATATTCCTTCATTAAGTCCTTGAATTGAAATGCTTTGCTTGTCAGTAGTTGCTTTTTGAGTAATTAATATTTTACCAGATATATCTTGAATTGTCCATTCGCCTACTTCATCAACTTGAATAACTCTGCTAACAGTTATTATATTTGATGCTGGATTTGGTGAAACGCTGTAATTATTTGATTGATTAATAGTATTCCTCACCAAAGGTGCGTTTTTCAAACTGCAAAGAGCCAAATCATCAAAATTGACATCCTCTACCAAGCTATAAAGACTGCGAGCAACAAATACTGCATTACCACCTTGTAGAGGGCATTGAAAGGCAATGTTTTTAGCCATCGCTTTTTGCTCCTTACTCAGTATAGTTTTTCCTTGTGCAACTGTACTTAAATAAATGCGATTGACTTCTTTTTCATTGATTTCAGGTATTAATCGGGCATTTATATTCTCATTCTCAATAATGAGTGATTTTATTTTATCAGCCTTTTTTAGCTCAATATCGTTTTGATATTTTGCACTTTCAAGGCTCAATTGATAAATAGTTGTCGCATTTTCTTTTTTCAGCTTTTTATAAGCCTCTTGTTCTGCCCCTTTGGTATCATCTATTTTACGCTCTAAATCATCAATTTCTATTACCAATTTTTTAATAGCTGCCATATTGTTTTTCAATACCACTTCATACGCTTTAGATATGTCTTGAGCATCTCTAAAACCTTTTTCAATACTGTATAATTGAGCAATAGATGAGCCAACCATGCGATTTGAAAAATTAGTTGCTTCTATATCACCATTGGCTTCACTTGAATTATCTTTCAACCGACCATAAGCATTGCGCTCCAAAGTCCATTTCATTTCATTTGGATAATCCGTTTTTAAAGGCTCTGGGCTATTCGCTGCTCGGTAATAGCTACTTGAATTATTGCCACCTGCAGCCATCATCATACCATTAGGGCATGAATAATCAGTACCGCTTAGTACACTGAACCAACCTGATGCATTATTAGTTGGAAAGATAGGTGAACTTGCTGTACTTGTTTCAAAACGTGAAGCAAGTATATTCTGTAAATTTGGATCAAAATGTTGCGCCCCCACCGCACTAAATGGACCATTCCACCGATTGCCCTGAAAGGATTGAAGTCCAATAAAAGAATTATTATTCAGAACAAGTCCATAATTGTGTTGGTTTATTTTGTTTCCGCGCAGGGTGACAGGGCGGCAGTCACCGAGAAAATTAATGCCATTTTTGGTATTAGTTGTGGTATTGCATCTGTAAGTAGAGCCTGTTGTATTGACCATGTACATAGCAGACCTATCAGCAAACGAAGGAGAAATGACACGAAAATCGTTTTCAAATACATTTAAATTAGAAGAGCCCCCTGAGTAAAATCCATTACTGTTAGTAGGCGCATAGGTTTCCATATCCACAATATTGGTGCGAATAGTGGCACCAGTACCTGAATTATATTTGATACCCGTTATAGCATTTTGTAAACCAATTAGGTTGTCATAAATAGTCCATTGCCCTGTCGAAGAATATTCTTGAGCATATATACCATAAGATACTGAGGGGGTATTAGGATAATTGGCAGTTATTGTATTTCCATATATCTCACCAATATAAGGTCTTGTCCAAAATGACCTTATGCCAACTTTACCTTTAATGTCCATAACATAGATATACGCCTCCGGGTCAGTGTTGGCAACAACATTGACACCTATCCCGATATCATCTCCTGTATTGTCCATAGCCGTATTATTAATTTGAGCCAATTGATATGCTCCAATATTTTGATACGCAATACCAACTGAACAATTTTTATATTCAGGGTTAGCGACATCATGCTCACCCGCAGCAAGTAGCCATGAAGAAATGCCATTTACATAAATACCATTTCCTCCTGGGCTTCCATAGCCATAATCATATTTAATGTTTTCAAAACGATTTCTATTTACGAAAAGTCCTGTGCGATTAGCTAAAATACCGTTATTCATATTTTTGAAACGTGGTCCTACTGAAGAATTAGAGTAAGATAAAGTAACATAACTCAAGTCATTGAATTCAATACCTGTATATGGATATTGATTCAATGGTGTCACCCCTTGCCCTAAAAGTGGCTTCATTTTTCCAGTTCCCCGAAACTCGCAGCCTGCAAAATTACCCATACTTATACTTTGAGGCGTTCCATAAGTAGGCTGAAAGTATAACCCCATTTGATTATCTTCAAAAATACAATTAGTAATGTTAATATTTGAATTATTCAAAGGAGTTATGCCCTTAATTGCATCTTGAATTTTGGGGAACTTTGTTTGATTTTTTGAAATATGCAAATAGGCGTTTGCTTCGACCTCTATGGTATTATAAAGATTTAAACAACCAAATACATCTGCACCCAATAATGTTAAAGTTCGCCCATTTTTAATAGTTATTTTTCTATTTTCAAGAATAGCAATAAATCCTGGAACAGAAGTCGTTGCATTTATTGTATGGTCTAAATCAAATATTACATCTCCTGATATAAGTATTGTTTGAGCATTATTAGGTATTTGAGTGATTGTTGTTGTTGTGTTACTGTTACCTAAAATTGTTGTTGAAGTTGGTGATATTAATTTCGAGCCATTTGTGCAAGCGTTGAAAGTACCTGATTGATAAGCAACCGCTCCAACTTTGTAACTCCCTGATAATAGGCTTTGATTGATACATTGAATGACGATTTGATATTCAACACATCCATTGGCAGCATTCAAATTTTGATTATTTAAACAGTAATAACTTGTCGTTGGACCGCCAAGCCCCGTACATGATTGAAAAACTCCTGCATCAATTATTGAAAATGTTTCATAATCATAACTAAAAATTATGTCAACTTGAGAATTTTGATTATTGGTAGGGCATACTTCAAATTTAAGGGTAATAGGTGTACAAAATGGCACAATAAGTTGATTGTTCGGTGTTGAATAAGTTAATGTACTTGTCAAATTACATTGTGCATTAACTTTTGTTGAGTCAATTGAAAAAATTAAAAATAACATTGAAGTCACTAAAACATAAAAAGGGGATTTAGATGTAGCTTTTTTTAAGCAAAAAAATAAACGGTAAGTTGTTTGGATATTTAATGTTTTTTTCATGATTGAATTGTTTTTATGTAAATAATGTATTTAAAATATTTTGGCTTTCAATCAAATTTAATATTACTTTTTTTTTAAACGCAAATCTTTAACTAAAAAATCTTAAAAAAATATTTTATACATACAGTCAACCTTTATTTTTGATATTATAAAAAACCCGTATCATCACATGTAGCAGCGATACGGGTTTAAAGCATTAATTTTTAAATTCACCAAATTTTATTATGCTAAATTAATTTCCATAAAACATAAAATAAAAATGGTTTGAAAATTTTTATTTTAAT
>JAYTUY010000133.1:0-5735 GCA_043744275.1 Saprospiraceae bacterium | reverse complement strand
CATCCGAGCGAAGTGCTTCACCTCAATCAAAAAATCAACGTGGTTGTTCTCGATTTTGATGAGAACAAAAAACGGATTAGCTTGGGCTTGAAACAATTATTGCCACATCCTTGGGAAGTATTAGAAGCTGATGTTACTGAGGGGTCAACAGTAAAAGGTAAAATCGTCAATATCGAAGATTACGGCGCTTTCCTTGAAATCAAACCAGGTGTTGAAGGTCTTATCCACATTTCAGAAGTGACTTGGGCAAATGCGCCGATTAATGCGAAGGAATTTTTCAAATTAGGTCAGGAAATGGAAGCCCGCGTGGTCACTATCGACCGTGACGACCGCAAAATGTCGCTTTCTATCAAGCAAATGACTGGCGATCCTTGGGATAAAATCGAAGACAAATATGCTCCAGGCACACGCCACGAAGGGGATGTTAAAAACTTGACACAATATGGTGTATTTGTTGAGCTTGAGCCAGGTGTAGGTGGTATGATTCATATCAGCGACCTTTCTTGGACGAAGCGTTACTCTCACCCTTCTGAATACACGAAGGTGGGTAACAAAATAGATGTGATGATTCTTGAATCAGATAAAGAAACCCGTAAATTGTCACTTGGTCATAAACAAACTGAAGACAATCCGTGGGATACTTTTGAAAACGTTTTCCCAATTGGCTCTACACACGAAGCCACTATTCTCCGCAAGGATGATAGAGGTGCTATCGTTCAGTTGCCACATGGTTTGGAGGCGTTCGCACCTATCAAACACATCAAAAAGGAAGACGGTACAACTGCTGAGGCAGGTGAAACGTTGAACTTCAAAGTGATTGAATTCAACCGCGACGACAAGCGTATCCTCGTTTCTCATAGCCGCATTGTAGAAGACGCTAAGAAAGTAGCAGATGATGCTGACAGAAAAGCCAAAGCAGGCGAAGAAGGCGAAATGCGTAAAGCCGTAGAAGAAACTCAACAAAAAGTTGAGAAAGACACTTTAGGTGATTTGGCTGCCCTTGTTCAGTTGAAAGATCAATTGAACGACAGCAATTAATTTGAACTACCGATATTTAGCCTTTTTGAGGCAACCACCTATGTAATTACATTTAACTTATTTAAAGTTAAACCATAATATTTTGAAACCTCGATGGCTTGTCTGTCGAGGTTTTTTTGTAGCACGTAACTCCAGTTACGCATCCAATTTCCATCTAAATACTGAGGGGTCTTTTTAAATTATGCCGTTTAATAAAATCTTATACACCCCTCAGTAAAATGCAGAAATTGAGTAGCTTTGACAAAATTTTTCAAAAGCAACACATGAAGAAACTCTTTCTATACGCCTTATTTTTATGCATAATTTCTTGTAAATCAAATAAAAAGGACGCTCAAAACTTATTATTCGAGCCAATTGACGCAGTCGCATCTAACGTCAATTTTACGAACACACTCACTGAAACCGAACAGTGGAACATCATCCAATACCTCTATTTTTACAACGGCGGCGGTGTATCCGTAGGTGATGTCAACGGCGATAATCTTCCTGATATATATTTTACTTCCAATCAAGGCAGCAATAAATTATACATCAATAAAGGTAATTTCCAATTTGAAGACGTCACCGACAAAGCAGGAGTAGCAGATATTGTACCTGCTGGCACTGGTCTTCAATGGAAAACAGGTACAACAATGGCGGACGTCAATGGCGATGGAAAATTGGATATTTATGTCTGTCATGTCTCTAATTACAAGGGTTTGACAGGGAAAAATCGCCTTTTTATCAATAAAGGCGATGGCACATTTACGGACGAAGCAGCCAGATTAGGGCTTGATATGACAGGGCTTTGCACCCAAGCCGCCTTCTTCGATTATGATGGCGATGGTGATTTGGATTGTTACTTATTGCGGCATTCTGTCCATTCAGCAGGCAGTTATCGCCCTATTTCTGCACGCATGGATGCCGACCCAATGGCGAGCGATATGCTGTTGAAAAATTATGGTGGTCGCTTTGCGGATGTGTCGAAAGAAGCAGGTATAAGGGATGGCTCATTAGGCTATGGATTGGGTTTAGCCATCGGCGATTTGAATGGCGATGGGGCACCTGATATATATGTAAGCAATGATTTTCACGACAACGATTACCTCTATTACAACAACGGAAATGGCACTTTTACTGAGGGGATCACTCAAAGCATGGGGCATAATTCTAATTTTTCGATGGGCAACGATGTCGCCGATTTTAATAATGATGGTCGGCTGGATTTTGTCGGTTTGGATATGAAACCAGAGGAAGAAACTATTTTGAAAGCCTCCACTGGCGTTGAGCCTTATAATGTTTATGATTATAAAAATAAAGAATTTGGCTATCTTTTTCAGTTTTCAAGAAATATGTTGCAATTAAATAGGGGCAATTTTCACTCTACTCCTACGAACGAAGATAAAAATGCACCCATCAAAGCAGCAACGGCTTCTTTCAGTGAAATCGGGCAGTTGGCAGGTGTAGCCACCACTGATTGGAGCTGGTCATCCCTTTTGGCTGACTTAGATAATGATGGTTGGAAAGACCTATTTATCACTAATGGCATCGTACGTCGCCCCAATGATTTGGATTATATCAAGTATTTATCCAATCAAGAAGTTCAAAAAAATGCCACTGATTTGGCTTTAGCCAAGCAAATGCCAGATGGAAAAGCTTATAATTATTGCTACAGAAATAAAGGCGATTTGACTTTTGAAAATGTGGGCGAAAAATGGGGCTTGAATCAATATGGCTTGAGCAATGGGGCAGCTTATGCAGATTTGGATAATGATGGCGATTTGGATTTGGTGGTTAATAATATCAATGAAAAAGCATTTATTTTAAAAAATAAATCAGAAAAATTTTTCAATAATAACTGGTTGAAAATCAAGCTATTAGGAAAGGGGAGTAATACTGAGGGGGTCGGTGCAAAGGTCATCGTTTACTCTCAACAAGGGATTCAAATACAGGAGCAATCTCTAACACGAGGTTTCGAGTCATCAGTGGAATCGACAATACATTTTGGTTTTCCTAATCAAACCAATCTATCTATAAAGATTCTGGATTCGCTCCGCGTGGTTTGGCGAGATGGTTCTACACAACTTTTCCAAAATATTAATGTCAATCAAACTCTGAGTTTAAAACAAAAAGAAGCCACTTCAAAATGGGATTTCAAAAAACCTTTTTTAAATGAAAATTTGAGCCAAACTATTGCTTTTCAAGATGTTACAAGTGATTTAAATTTAAAATATAAACATGAACAAGGGGCGATTTATGATTTTAATAATGAAAAACTATTGCCTCATGCGCTATCATCTGAATGTCCAAAAATCGCCGTTGGTGATGTCAATAAAGATGGCTTAGACGATTTTTTTATCGGCGGAGCAGCAGGGCAAGCAGGAGAAATTTTTATTCAAAATAAAAACGGCAATTTTACGCCTTACTCATTGCCTAAAGAGAAATTTAGTCAAACTGGAGCAGCATTTTTATACGCTGATGATGATAAAAATTTGGACTTATTCGTCACTTGCATGGGTGATAAACAAGCGACGACCAATCGACTCTATTTAAACAATGGAAAAGGTGAATTAACAATCTCTCAACTTGAACCTTCACCTCAAAATGGCTCTTGCGTGAAGCCCTGCGATTTTGATGGCGATGGAGATATGGATATATTTATAGGCACTCGGTCGGATTTGAACAACTATGGCATCACCGCTAAAAGCCATTTATTGAAAAATGAAAAAGGCGCTTTCAAAGACGTGACCCCTCAGTATTTCGACAATAAAGGGCTGTTGGGCATGGTCACTGATGCCGTTTGGGCGGATTTAAATGGTGATAAACGACCTGAGCTTGTGGTAGTCGGTGAATGGATGCCTATTACTATTTTTTACAATACAGGCGATCATTTTGAAGAAACAGATATGGAAAATACAGGCGGTTGGTGGAATTGCATCACCGCTGCCGATATGGATAATGATGGCGATAATGACCTTTTATTGGGCAATATGGGCTTAAATTCTAATTGGCAAGCCTCGCGTACGCAGCCCATGAGCCTGTATGTGAAAGATTTTGATGGCAATGGAGATAAAGAGCCGATAATCAGCTATTATCGTCAAGGCATTGAATGGTGTTACAATTCAAAGGATGAACTCACAGCGCAAATGCCTGAATTAAAGAAACGATTTGCTGATTATACGCCATTTTCAAAAAGTCCTTTTGAAAAAATTTTTACTAAAGAAATGTTAAAAGGGGCTGTTAAAAAACAAATTCGCATGTTTTCATCAGTTTATATAGAAAACAATGGGAATGGTGATTTGGAATTAAAAACATTGCCTTTAGAAACCCAATTTTCAGCAGTGAATGCCATATTATTAGATGATTTTGACGGAGATGGCTTCAAAGATGTGGCTTTGGGGGGCAATTTTTATGAAATGCAACCCTCTATCGGTCGTTTCGATGCTTCTTACGGTTCTATACTGATGGGGGACGGGAAAGGCAATTGGACACCACTTTCACCCCTCCAAACAGGCTTTGTACTGAGGGGGGCTGTTAGAGACATTAAAAAAGTAGGGAATAAAATAGTAGTGGCTGCTAATAACAAACCGTTGCAAATTTTTGAGATTAGAAAATTGAAAAAGGAAAAAAAGTAGTAAAAAATAAACTTTTTAACAATAAATAGGTTCACATTTTAATCATTCACTCATTTAAAAATTAAAATAACATGAAACTGCTCAAAAATAAATTTATCTGGTTTTTCACACTATCAGCTATTCTCATTTCTTGGAATTGTTCCGTTGGTAACGCATTGGTGAGTGCCGCGATGCCTGATATTTCGGAAGACGCTAAATTAGGTCAACAAGTTAGTCAAGAAATAGAAAGTAAACCCAGCGAATATCCAATATTACCCGAGTCTGGCAATAGCGAAGTTTACTCTTATGTGCGAGGTATTACAAGCAAAATCCTCAATTCAGGTGCTGTTGAAAACAGTAAAGCCTTTCCTTGGACGGTTAAAATCATCAAGGATAATAAAACTTTGAATGCTTTTTGTACGCCCGGCGGCTACATATATGTATACACGGGCTTGATAAAATATTTGGATTCTGAGGATCAATTGGCGGGCGTTATGGGTCATGAAATCGGTCATGCCGACAAGCGTCACTCTATGCGTCAACTCGTAAAGCTATCAAGTGTTCAAGCATTATTAGGTGTTGGTGCGACAGTAGCGACCAGTGGAAAAAGTCAAGGTGCTCAGCAAACAGCCAGTACTTTGGCTCAAGTGGCTTCGGCAGTAGTGGGTTTGAGTTTTAGCCGCGAAAACGAAACTGAGGCAGACAATATGAGTGTGCGTTATCTATGCTCTACCAATTATAATGCAGCCGGTGCAGCGGCATTTTTTGAAAAATTAGGCAATGCAGGCTCGCCTCCTGAATTTTTGAGTACACATCCAAATCCTGCCAATCGTGTACAAAACATACATGCTCAAGCAGATAAATCAAACTGTAAAGGCAATAGTAAAAACGAAGCGCAATATCAGCGGATTAAAAAATTATTGTGATATTTGGATATTAGGAATTAGGAATTAGGAATTGTGATAACTTTTTGATTATCAATCGTTTACGCATTAAAAAAGCCGTTCCAAAAACATGGAACGGCTTTTTAATTAAAAAAATCTGTTCATCTATAAGCCGGATTCTGTACCCAGTATAGTTGTGAGTTGAAAGTTGTGAGTTGAA
>JAYTUY010000132.1:0-5740 GCA_043744275.1 Saprospiraceae bacterium | reverse complement strand
AAAACAGCGATGGATTTTACCTTAGGCGCAGCCAGTCATCATGGGCGTATTCTGATTTTAAATCAAGATTGTGCTAAGGAAAGTACGGGGCATGGCTCGCCTTTACCACTTTTGGTGCATGGCGGACCTGGGCGTGCAGGCGGCGGCGAAGAGATGGGCGGTATGCGCGGCGTGAAACATTATTTGCAACGAACGGCTATTCAAGGCTCTCCGACGACCTTGACCGCCATTACCCAATCCTATCAAATAGGGTCAAAACAGATTGAAAAACAAGTACACCCATTCAGAAAATATTTTGAAGAATTAGAGATTGGCGAAACTTTAACCACTGCCAAACATACCGTGACCGAAGCGGATATTACCAATTTTGCCAATGTCTCAGGCGATAATTTTTATGCCCACATGGATGCGACCTCGCTCGAAGGCACACCTTTCACAGGGCGAGTAGCGCATGGGTATTTTATATTATCCAAAGCAGCGGGCTTGTTTGTAGATGCTAAAAAAGGACCCGTTTTATTGAATTATGGCATTGATAGCTGCCGTTTCACGAAGCCTGTTTATCCAGGCATGACCATCGGTGTTAAATTGACTGTAAAAGAAAAGATAGAACAGGAATTAAAAAATGAAGAAGATATTCCCAAAGGCATCGTTAAATGGCAAGTCGAAGTCTATGATGAAACCAATGAAACGGTGGCGTTGGCGACTATTTTGACGATGGTTAAGAAGGATGGGGGTTTTATTTAAGGGAAATTATATTCAAAAAACTGTGTCAAATCGAAATTTATCAAATAGGCGTTGTAGAAGCAGATAATTTTATTAATTTTGTGTTGATTGAAATGCCTACAAAATATTGAACTATCTTGTTGGCTCTGTAAAGAGAGCTTAATCGACAAGGTATCTCGAACATAGTTCGAGATGAATGTTTAGCCTTTCACGTGTTTCGTTGCCAGAAAAGTCTTATTTAGTATAGTCTATTAATTATATATTCTTTTAGAGAAGGCGACCTGATTTCATATACAAAGAATAAAATAGTAGGCATTTCTATTTTTCCTATTCAATGAAACTTAACCGAAAACATACCGACTTTATTGAATTATCTTTTCATAATATGCAGAGCAAAGATGATTTGATTGCTCTTGTAAACTATGTTAAAAAGACAATATTTACTAATTTATTACCTCCAATTAAACTAAATCAAGTAACTTTTCACGCTTATCATAATAAACTACGATATAAAACCTTTTCTATAAAAAAGAAAAATGGTAGTGAAAGGGAAATATCATCACCTCAAAAAAGATTAAAACTTATTCAAAAATGCTTGAATGTTATTTTAGAATGTGTTTATAACCCTCATGTTGCTGCTCATGGATTTATTTGTCAAAGGTCTATTGTAACCAATGCACGTGTTCATACAGGACAGATTTATGTTTATAACATAGACTTAAAAGATTTTTTTTATAGTATTGACCAAGCTAGAGTTTGGACTTGTTTGAAAAACCCGCCATTCAATCTTAATGAAAGTAAATTAGAGATAGCCAATTTAATTACTTCTCTATGTTGTGAAGAAATTGAAGTAGAACGGCTCAATGACACTGAAGAATGGGTGAAAATGATTAGAAGTGTTTTGCCACAAGGTGCACCAACTTCTCCTATTTTAACGAATATTGTTTCACAACGCCTTGATTACCAACTGTATAAATTAGCTAAACGTTTTAATCTTAAATATTCTCGTTACGCTGATGATATTACATTCTCCTCTATGCATCATGTTTATAAGAAAGATAGTGAATTTATCTCAGAATTACGAAATATTATAAAAGAACAAAATTTTTATATTAATGAAAGTAAAGTAAGGCTTCAAACACAAGGGTATCAAAGGCAAGAGGTTACAGGCATTGTTGTGAATGAAAAAGTAAATATTAAAAGAGAATATATTAAGGATATAAGAAGATGGCTATACTTGTGGGAACGTTACGGACATAATCGAACAAATGAAATCTTTATATTTGATTATAAGAAAAAACATCACAATCTAATTGGTGAGCCTAATTTTATTAATGTTTTATGTGGTAAATTAGAATACTTGAAAATGGTAATTGGATATGATGATAATAGGTTTAACCAACTAAATAATCGTTATAATAAACTATATGATAAAATTCATCCCCCCTCAGTACTAATAGAAAAAAAAGCAATTAAAACCCAAACAAAGTTATATAAAAAAGCTAAAGAAGACACTATTGATTTGTCAAAGCATAAACCAAGAGATGTAACTCGTTTTTTGTCTTTGTTTGAAGCGGGTGAATTAAAATGGTTAACACACGGATTTGAAAAAGTGGGAATTGCACTTGACATAGATCAACTTATAAATAATGCGTTACAAGAATTTAATAAAAATACTGATCAATACATCATTCCAGAAAGCTTATACGCACGTATTCTTGCTTTTATAACAGGTAAAAAAGAAAAAGGAACATTAACCTCTTGGGTAGTTGAAGGTAAACCTTATCCTTTTCATTGGCAATCTAAAGAAACAAGAGAATGGTGTGAAAGAAATCCTTATAAAAGCCCTGTATTTGCAGAAGAATTCGAAACAATCATCAATATTTTCAAGAGTAGTATTAAAATAAAAAACAGTTTAGAAGATATTATAAAAAAGACTGCCGCAATTAAATTAGGGTCTGACTATGTAAATTATAATATCGAATATAAAAATTTAAATGAACCAGTTTTTTATACAGATGTTGAAAAACTTAGAATAGGTTTAGGGTTTATTTTTAATTCGATTAAACAACAAGGTTTAGAAAATAATAAGATAAAAATAGAATTCATAAAAAGCAGAAATTTGAGGTTGATTAAAATCATTCATATTGATTCATTTTCTAAAAAAAATCTTGACAAAAAAGAATTATTTGGAGGAGATTTAATTGAAGTTGAAAAGAATTTTTATCAAATATGTGATTGGTCAATTATTGCTGAAAACCCCGAATCTGAATATTGTAATAAAATCAATATTCTTTTTGACATAAATAGTAATAAGCTTGTCAAAGAAAAAATTGAAGAAAAAATTGAAGGATTTACTCACGAATTAACATTCCATATTTAATATGATATACTTGTTTGATGATAATAGCCATAGTCAGATGTCTGAAAATTATGGTATTAATTATATCAATGAATTACCTAAATATAAAGATATCATTACGTATTTTCAAAAGCATAGTGATACTGAGGGGTATGAATTTTTAGACAATGCAAAAGCTGTCTTTATTCATAGTTCTTTTCCTAACGGTGATGAGTATTCAAATTTTGAACATAAATTAAGGATAATTGCGGAAGCGAAGCGAAAGAGAATTCCTTATGTGGTCTTTAGCAATTCTAGTGACTTTACAATGACAACTTATGATAATACGATTCCAAATTCCATTAAAACAATTAAAAAAGATAGATTTTATTACAATCTTTTAAATTTTTTGGATTATCTCAAGCAAGGAAAGGTCTTTAAAATAGAAGTTCTAGCAATTGGTGAATATTATGAAAAAGAGAAAACAATTATTATTAGAGATAAATTGAGTAAATTTTTATTAGAACGAGGAGAAAATTTTAATTATGAAAGAGATATAGAGGATGGAGGGGAATATTATAAACTACTGAAAGAATTGTTTTTTTTCGCCTATCCTGAAAGTTCTGAGGAGAAATTTGCAGAATTCGATGCTGCTGCTTTCCATAAAAACATCACATCAAAAGACTTCAAAATTTATATAAATATTTTAGCAAAAGAAATAATTTCGAAGGACAATGAGTAATAAAAATGTTTTATTCATCGAAGATAATGGTTTTCAATTAGCAAAAATATTTGATGCTATTTCCGTGAGGTATGAAAACCAAGATAAAGACCAAGCCATTGAGGGTTGGTTAGTAAAGATATTTGAACAATACCCAGATATTGAAAAAATAGTTATCCCCGTGAAACTCGGAAAAGACGATGTTGATAATACGGGATTTAGAGTAGGTTTACATATTCGTTTGACTGAAAAACTCAAGGCTCATCGTTTTATTCCGATTATTTTTTTGTCTGAAACACCTAAAGACTCACTTATTGCTGACCAAATTTTCTCAAAAAGAGATAAAACAGCAACGCTACTCAATACCCCAAATTGTAAAATAGTACCAATTGACAAGGATGCTATAATGGAAGCACTTGCTAATTTTAAAAAAACATTAGATGAAAAACGTTTTAAAAGTGAAGGATTACCTAATCTAATAATTGAAACTCATAGAGATAGAGGACATCAATTAGCAAATGAATGGGGTTGTATTCGATTGGCATCACTAGCAGGAGTTGAATTGAATCAAATTGTCTCTTCTGATTTGTATTTTAAATATCGTTTAGCTTTCATGCAGATAGAAACAGGTAGAACAGTTATTTCGCCTAAGACACCCCTGCTACAAAAAGATATTAATGTGTTGCTTATTGATGATAATGCAAAAAAAGGTTGGGAAGAAATAATTAAAAAAGTCATTGATAAATACATTGTTGGAACTTCTCACAAAGTAAATATTTCATCTATTGAATCTGTAGAAGATTTTCAACAACAGAAAAATAATATTGAAAGTTTTGATTTCGTTCTTTTAGACTTGCGTTTATCAAAAAATGAAGAAAATTCAAGTAGAGCGATTAAAATAGAAGATTTCTCTGGCTCAAAAGTCTTGAAGGAAATTAAAGGCATAAATAAAGGTATTCAGGTCATCATTTTAACTGCTTCTAACAAAGCTTGGAATATGAAATATTTGTTAGATGCTGGCGCAAATGGTTATTATATTAAAGAATCACCTGAAATTGTCTTGACTGATGAATTCAGTGAAGGCAGTTTTTTAAATTTTATAGATAGTATTAAAAGTGCCATTAATCGGCATTATTTAAAAGCGTTTTTTAAGAGTCATAAAACAATTACTACGGTCTTAAAAGGTTTAATTGCGACGACCACTAATAACGATTTTAAAAATATGCTTGAAGAAATTGAAAAATATTTGGACATTTCTTTTGAGATGGTTTATGCTGCTTCAAACGAATCAGATAAGAAAAAAGGTGAAGATTCCTTTGGCTATGCTTATCTTTCTTTGTTTCGGGTTGTTGAAAGCATTAATAAATATTTCATCGCTAATAGTGGATTAGTAACCTTTCCAAATTACTATTTTGACGACAAGATTTTAATTTCAACACAATCTTTTACTATAAAAAATCCTATTCAAAAGAAAGATTTAAAAGAGTTTGGGGCATTAGCTTGGATTAGTATTGATATAATGACATTAGCATCTAATGATTTTATAAAAAAAATATTTTGGTCAGTCAAAAGACGCAATAAATTCATTCATGCTGATACTTCTATATTAGGTGAGTTAAAAAATGAATGTGATAAAATACATACACATAAAGGTTATGAAGAATTGTTGGATATTTTGGAAAAAATTATAATTAATCCAAACTTTTAATTCATAACCCGCTTTCATTAAGCCTTCCTAAAACGAACCTATACTACCCCTGAAAAACAGGGTTGCTCTTTAACTACGAATGCCTATTTAAGGGTCATGCTACGAAACAACACCCCCTCAGTATCAAAAGCAAAAATCCTTTCAACACGGGTGTAGTTCCCATTTGATGTAAATATTACACCTTAAGAATCCTTATTGCCTATCAAAATGCTTCCAAAATTGCTCCCATCTACCAGTAGTACAAACA
>JAYTUY010000131.1:0-21814 GCA_043744275.1 Saprospiraceae bacterium | reverse complement strand
GAATGAATTTAAATTTATTTTTATATTTACATCATAAGGTCACTTTAACGGCATTCATCAAAAAGGGGTGATGAATGTTATTTACAAACATTTTTTTAAATTTTATTTAGCTATGGTAATTCTATACATCGTTGCCTTGGCTTTCACAGCAGGAGCTTTCTTCAATGCTCTGTCAGCCACATCTCAGAGAAGCAAACGCTATTTTTGAACAAGCAAAACAAGCCAACGCGCCTAAAGGTCTTCTCTTAACAGTCGTCCCCGAGTGAATTTAAATATATTTTAAATGCTTTCGGGGATGATTGTTCTTAACTTTCTCGCCTTTCTTTTGTTTCTTAGGAATATGACTAAAATACAGTTAAAACGCCAAGCAGAAGCCATATTGCCCACCGATTGGGGTAAATTCCGCATTGTAGCCTATGCACGCAGGAATGACGATCCTCTGCCGCATCTTGCTTTGGTTCACGAAAATTTTGATGCTAATAATCTCCCTATTCTTCTTCGAATACATTCTGAATGTATGACCGGCGATGTCTTTCATTCCTTTCGGTGCGATTGCGGAGAACAATTGGATTTCGCAATGAGCAAAGCTGCTGAAACTGGAGGAGTTGTTATTTATTTGCGCCAAGAAGGGCGCGGAATAGGTTTAATCAACAAATTGAAAGCCTATCAGCTACAAGATAAAGGCTATAACACTGCCGAAGCTAATCTTCATCTCGGCTTTGAAGCCGATGCTCGCATTTATGATGACGCTATCACTATTATCAAGGATTTGAATATTTCTAAAATTAATATCTTGACTAATAATCCCTTGAAAATCAAGGCTTTAGAAAATTCAGGAATTGAAATAATCAATCGCCTGCCTATTATCATTGAACCCAAAGTAGAAAATGAATTTTATCTACATACTAAACGCGATCTCATGGGACATCTTTTGCATTTATAACCTCCCTCTTTGACCCCCTCAGTATTTTGAATGAAATTTTGTTAGAAAACTACTTTTTTATGTAATTTATTTAAAAACACTACCTTTCTATACAGAAAAGTATATCTTTGCGCTCGTTTTGGAATAACCTACTGTTGGCTTGCCAATTAAATAGGTATTTTTTTAATCAAATTCATAATATTTCAAATGTCTGTTAAAATTAGATTACAGAGACACGGTCGTAAAAAAGCACCGTTTTATCACATCGTTATTGCCGATAGCCGCGCTCCACGTGATGGCAAATTTATCGAAAAAATTGGTACTTATAATCCAATGACAAAGCCAGCTACTATTGATGTTGATCGTGACAAAGCGTTCGATTGGCTTCAAAAAGGTGCTCAACCAACGGATACTGTTCGTGCTATCCTCCGTTTCAAAGGAGTCATGTATCGCAAGCATTTAACTCGTGGTGTTGCTAAAGGCTCAATGACTGAAGAGCAAGCAATGGAAAAATACACTGCATGGATTGATGTTAAAGAAAAAAACATTTCTGATAAAGTTGCTCAAACCGCTGCTGAGAAAAAAGCTCAGGTCGAATTGACTTTTGGCAAACCAAAAGCTAAACCTGTACCTGTTGTAGAACCAGAACCAGTTGCTGCACCTGTTGCAGAAGCAGTCGTAGCTGAGCCAGTTGTTGAAGAAGTAGCTGCACCCGTTGCAGAAGCAGTTGTAGCTGAGCCAGTTGTTGAAGAAGTTGCTGCACCTGTTGCAGAAGTTGTAGCTGAGCCAGTTGTTGAAGAAGTTGCTGCACCTGTTGCAGAAGCAGCAGAAGAAGGAACAACTCCTGAAACTGCTCAAACTACTGAGGGGGGTGAAGAAGAAACACCTGCGGTTGCATAAATTTCATAATCAATTGATTTACATTTGTTTTTGTAACAAAAATATTTTTAATTTGTAGCTAAATTTAATTGTTAAAAAATATAATTTTTCATTCTCAAACCTGATGGAGCCGATTGTCGTTCCATCAGGTTTGTATTTAAAATACCAAAAGCCATGCTGGACTTAAGCGAAAAATACTTAGCCAAACTGCAGCCCATTGCGGAAGATATTCAAAATTCTGAACTCTTGGCTCAATACATGGAGACCGAAGAGGAAGCTGAATACAAAGCTCTTTGTGATGCTTACGAATCAAAAATTGCTAAAATCCATACGGAGGTTGCGGCTAATGATCCATTAGAACTCATTTCTTTGGAGCGAATTTTATTGAATCCCTATTTTGAAGGTTTGTATTTGCCTAAAATTTTGGGCTATTCAATACTGAGGGGTCAGTTGAACAATCAATATAAATACACCCGTCCGCAAGATCATTTCAAAGAAATTTTGAATGCTATCCTCGAGTCATCGAACTTTGAATATATCAAAAAACGGATTGGGCAGACTGTTCAAGTGGGCTTTGCTCTTTCAAGCGATATTTGGATTACTGATTTGATTAATTCAATAGCCAATAAACGCTTGCGTTATTATTTGCAAAGCAATAAGTTGGATAAATTTAGAGAAATCAAAGAGCGTCAAATCGCTTATCAGCGTTATGCCAATCAGTTTTCAAAAGAAAATTTTTTGACGACTGATTTTCCTGCAACTTTCGCTGAGTTGAAAGTAGAATATCCTGAATTACAAACTTTTTTGATGTATAGGGTTGGTAAAGGTCTTGACAATTCAAGTTTGAATCAATACATCGTTGATTCAGTCAAAAATGAAGCATTTTTTAACACCAATGAGCATATCCAACTCATGTGTTTTGCGATGAATTTTTTCGACCTGCCAGAGGCAGATACTCAAGAAGTTGCTAAAATATTCAATAGATTGCGGATTGAAATTCCAGAATTTACAGAAAAGTATTTGTCTTATATCATAGAGATGCACAAGGAGCATTTTGAATTAGATGGCAAAGCTGAATTGAAAGCTTCAACGATGGTGGATAAAAGCATTGATGATGAAATCACAGATTTTTACACTATTTCAGATATTGTGCATACCAAAGGATATACGACTAAAGAGGTCATGGATGCCGTAAAATTGTTTTATGACAATCATGAAGGGCTTTCTACCATCAATGACTGTATTCGTCGTATGATTTTCGGATATTTGTATCGTTTTATCACCAATTTGAAGGAAAAAGAATACCCAGAGTATTTTAATATTTCAAAAACATACATGGCATACATGAATATTTTTGGCAATGAGCAATTCAGCCAAAACATCCGAGATATTTCAATGGCTTACATGAAAAAATGTTTGGTAAAATTTACAGACAAGCGGGCAAGAGATTATCAAGATGTGAAAAAATTCATAGCTGGTACTTTTGTTGATTTGCATTTCATCAAAGAAAAAGAAGTGGTGGAAATGTTTAAAACAAGAAGAAAAAGAAAAACGGAGTAAGGATATACCCCCCCTCAGTATTGACAAGTCTAAATGTAATTATCCACACTTAGATTCGTTAATTCGTAAAATTCGTTAATTCGTGGTCAAAAAGATCGGCTGCCCGAGATTTCGGACAGCCGATCTTTTTTAATATATTCGATTTTTTATTTCTCTCTAAAAAATAAAGAAATTGGCACACCTGAAAAATTAAACTTTTTCCTCAAATCATTTTCCAAAAAGCGTTTGAAATTATCAGGCACATGTTTAGGATGATTACAGAAAAGTGCAAATGCTGGATAGTATAAAGGCAATTGAGTCATATATTTTACTTTTATCAAATGCCCTCTATGTGCAGGCGGTGTATTCCTCACCGACGCTTCTTCGAGCCATTCATTCAGCACTGAAGTTTTGATTTTCTGCTTCCGATTTTCAGCTACTTCCAACGCCAACTCAACGGCTTTAAGAATGCGTTGTTTTTCTGTAACGGAAATAAAAATAATCGGCACATCATCAAAAGGTGCAATACGGCGTTTAATTTCAGCTTCATAATCACGTGCAGTATTGGTCGTTTTTTCCACCAAATCCCATTTATTAACCAATATCACTACGCCTTTATGCCGCTCTGATGCCAATCTGAATATTGCCATGTCTTGAGCTTCTACACCTGTTTGAGCATCAATCATCAACACCACAACGTCACATTTTTCAATGGCTTGAATTGCTCGCATAACAGAATAAAATTCAAGGTTTTCATGCACTTTTGCTTTCTTCCGAATACCTGCCGTATCAATAATGATAAATTCTTTATCAAACTTGTTATAATGTGTATGAATAGGATCGCGCGTAGTGCCTGCTATATCCGTCACGATATTGCGATCCTCATCGAGCAATGCGTTGACAAGAGATGATTTACCAACATTCGGCTGCCCGACAATGGCAATTTTAGGCAAATCTGTTTCTAAAGGCACGTATTCCTCAACTTGTTCAGTCAAAGCATCCAACAAATCGCCTGTGCCTGAGCCTGACATCGCCGATACGAAAAAGAGATTTTCAAAGCCCATGCTCCAAAATTCGTTCGCATCCAGCATTCTTTCGCCATTATCGACTTTGTTCACAACCAATAAAATCGGTTTGCGCGAACGCCGCAGCATATTCGCTACCTCTTCATCGAGGTCAGTAATGCCTGTTGTGGTATCGACCATAAAAAGTAAAACAGAGGCTTCTTCAATAGCCAATTTCACTTGTGAACGAATAGCCGCTTCAAAAACATCGTCCGACCCTTCGACGAAACCGCCTGTATCCACTACGATGAATTTTTTACCGTTCCATTCGGTTGTGCCGTATTTACGGTCGCGTGTCACACCTGATTCGTTGTCCACGATGGCTTCCCGATGACCGACAAGGCGATTATATAAAGTAGATTTACCGACATTGGGGCGACCTACAATTGCAACAATATTTCCCATTTTTTTGATTCAACTAATGAAATGTGATGCATAGATTTGTTTAAAAATCCTAATATTATTTAAAACGGGTGCAAAAGTACTCAATTTTACTGTAAAAAAGTCTAAATACTGAGGGGTGTTTGGTTTTAATTTTTATAAACAGATTCACCTACTTCCAACCCCTGCAAAATACCCTTTTCCATAGCGGGCACACCTCGCTGCATCCAACGCGGCATCGGTGCATCTTTGAGGTAATAATCAAAATATTGTTGCATCCGAATTTGATAATCAATCCGATTTTGCAACTTCACGGGCCAATGCGGTTCATCGTTATAATTGAGCATCCAAACGGGTTTGTCCAAGCGACGCAAAGCACCGAAGAACTCAATCCCTTGATACCACGGCACAGCACCATCTTTATCATTGTGTAAAATCAAAACAGGCGTTTGAACTTTATCTATGCTGAAAATAGGCGAATTTTCTAAATAACGCAAGGGATATTGCCATAAACTGCCCCCAATTCGGCTCTGTGTATGCTCATATTGAAACATCCGCATCACACCCGATTCCCAACGAATGCCGCCATACGCACTCACCATATTCACAACGGGCGCACCGATGCCAGCACACTTAAACATATTTGTTTTAGTCACCAAATAAGCTGCTTGATAGCCGCCCCAACTATGCCCTTGCACAGCAATCCGCTTTTCATCCACAAACCCTTGATTCATCAAATTAGTGACGCCAGACACGACCGAATTTAAGCAACTTTCGCCTGGATAACCGATGCGATAAGGTATATCGGGATTGAAAACCAAGTAGCCTCGATTGCTATAAAATGTATAATTGATTTGCGAACGCAAAGGCTCCAGCGGGCGATAATTGTTCAAATCATCAGAGCTTTTTTCATAAAAATTGACAATCATGGGGTACTTTTTCTTAGGGTCGAAATCAGCAGGTTTCACGAGCATACCCCTCAGTTTTTGACCGTCTAAAGATGTCCATTCCACGAGTTCAATCGTTCCCCAATTGTAATCATTTTGCTGCGGATTGACATTGCTGATGCGCTGCATATTTTTCAAATCAGATGTATAAAGCAAATCTGGAAAGACTTGAAAACTCTGTTTGGTCGTGACCATAGTAGCCGCATTTTTAGCTTTTATAACCCTATCAGCATATTTAAAATTATCCATTTCAAAGGTATTTGACAGGGTATTTGTTGCCAAATCCAAGTAGGCATAGCCTTCTTTTTTATCATTTTCATTAAAAATATGCATCAATAATCGAGCATTTGGCTCTATAAATCGCTCCTCTTCATCCAATTTAATATAGCGATAAACGGTCTGTTTAGGGCGACCCATTGTCAATCTTTTAGCCGTATTTTTTCCATTTTGAGCCGTTTGACTGAGGGGGTCGATATGCCAAATATCGTAGCGGTCGTATAGCAAAACTACCTTGTCATCGCGCGTCCAACCGATGCCACCATAAGCCGAAGGATTGTCAGGCACATCGTTGTCTTCTTCATAAAAAGGTGCAGCTTTATTATCCGTCAAACGGATGGTATTTTTATTTAAAATGGAGTACGCCATCCAAGTCGAGTCGAGTGCATTGTACCAATAAACGTATTTTCCAAAAGGAGAAATCCGAGCAACGCCCCGTATTTTTTGAGCAATCGGCGTCCTATTTCCAGTCTTTAAATCCACTAAATAATAGTCGCGCGCGGCATAACCTTCCCATGTAGCAGCGCGGGCGTAAGCCTCATCCGAGTAGCCAATTGCCACGTCTGCATTTTTATTGTCGGTATAAGTTATTTCAGGCAAATCGAGGTCGGCAAGCGGTATAACTTGTTGATTACCAATATTGTACACCATATCGTAGCTGCGCTTTCGTTCTGCCTCAAGTTGTACTTTTTGTTGCGTATGCAGCTTAGTATCCGTATGACTCCACACCTCTACACTCACAATTTCTTCGGGCAAAAGAGTGGTGTCATTTAAAATAGGTTGAGGTGCTACGCCGAAATAGAGCTTCGAACCATCTTCAGAAAAATTCGGTTTTGCATTCTCACTCACTATAAAATGTTTCATCGAACTGAAGTCTTTATTCGACCGAGCAATCACTTTGGCACTGTCCATTTTATCCGACCAAAACAGCATATCGTAAGGGCGAACACGCTCCTTTGTGGTGTCCAAATCTGCGATAAATGCCGCTTGATTGCCACTTTCATCTAAGGCAATTTGCTTGTATTTCCCTTTTTTTCTAAAAATGGTTTTCAAAGAATTTTTATCGCAATCAAAAACATGAACACCTGCCGTTATGATAGAATCTTTACCCGTATCGGCTACTAAAAAACGCTTGCCACGCTTGGCAAAAGCATATTCCATGGCGTAAAAAAAAGTATCTTTTCTACCGCTGATTAAGTTTTGCAAAATGACCTTTGAACCATTGTCTTTATCCTCTTTTTTTAATTTGGGTTTGACAGAAGCAGTGGTGTCTTTTGTATTAATTTTAATCTCTTTTTCAGGCTTATCCGCTTCCAATTGATACGCCACATAACCTGCCCATTTTTGAGGCACACTAAAAGATTTGACATTCGCCACTTTCTTCAAATCACCCGTCGCGAGGGTATAAATACCGAGCGAATCTTTAGGCAAATCTTCATCTTTTACCTTCTTGCGGCGTTTGGCTTTGAGCGAATCCAGCGGTTGTTTTATTTTATAAATCAAATAGGCATTGTCTTCTGTGAAACGCCCCTCAGTACCGCGCTCAAAAGTAGTGGTAGAGCCGTTTGCTGCATTCCAAAGGTAGAGCATCGGATCCCCCTCAGTATTGGAGAGAGTGATATAGCTCACCCACTTGCCATCGTTAGAAATGCGTTGTTGTTCGATTTTTTTCCAGATGCCATACACGTCATGGTTCATCGTTTTTTTCTGAGCATTGAGGCAAAAGGAGAGGAGTAGGCAGTAAATAAATGTCAAATTTTTTTTCATCACCAATAGTTTGAATGCGTTAGGTTTTATTTTTAAAAATATAAAATTCTAATTTTTTCGGAAAATAGAACTTAGTTTCCACATTAAAAATACAATTCCGTTTTAAAATGTTGATTCCTTTATTTAAACCTTCGTTTTTATACAAAATAAAAGAAATGCCCTACCAATGACCCCCTCAGTATCGGCATAAAAAAAGGTCGGTTCATTGTACAATGACCGACCAATTCGATATATTTTCTAACCATTTTTCTCTAAAAAATAGAACCTTATTCAACCTTTTTATCTGCGACCTTGCATTTTTGAGCTATGGAATGCGCCTGGGCAACCATATCCTCTTTGGCAAGAAGACATAAACATAGTAACTACAGCCAAAACAATAACTGGGAGGATGATGGATTTCAAAGTGCCTTTTTTCATTTTAAATCAGTTTTTATTAGTTAAAAATTAATAGATTCATTCAATGATTATTAATTGGCAAATACTCGACCAAACGGCATTTTAGAGAATGGTATATTTTAAACATTTATTTTTATAAAGTGCAGAATACCTTGCTTGGGTTAGGGAGAAGTACCCCCCTCAGTATTTTCATATAGGCGGCCACCCGATAGGAAATTTTCCAAAAACATTCAGATAAGCTTGCACTACTGATGGCGGTGGTTTATACAAGGCATCTTCTTTTTGTTTGGCATTTAACTCCTCTAATTGCTCTTTGAAAGCATTTTTTGCTTTTTGTTCTTCTTGTTGTTTTAACTCTTGTGCAAGAGCTTCATTAGGGTTGTAATTTTCAAGATTTGATGGTTTTTGATTTGTTTTATTAGAAAAATCTATTAAAGTCATTTGAGTAAAATGAAAAATCCAATCGCAGCCCACTTGTTTAAGGCGTGAAAAAATTAACTCATAAATAGGCGTCAAATCACAAAAATCAGATCTACCGTAGCTACCCATATAAAAGTCTATATAATCATACTTCTCTTCACTTGTTCTATTCAACCAATCTGCAATAAACCCTGCAGCCCCTCGAAACGAGCCAATATCATACTCGTTACCATCTTTAATGACGTCATTATTATCTGAAAAAATATCCCATACACAAGCCGCCATGATTTCTTGAAGCTCAATTTCAGGCTTGATTTTACCAGTTTTATAATCCAATTTAAAATCTTCAAAGCTTTCCAATTCACTCTTTTTTTCAGACTTCGTGAGAGCTATCATACGCTTGAGTGATTCATGAGCCTCTACATGCCGTTGATACGCTTGCTCAACAGTCGGATGAAATGCCAAAACATAAGGTGATTTCATCCAACCGTTGGGAATTAGGACTTCTGCTACATCACTACCAGCAAAACCATTAGGGAAAAGAGCCATAAATAATTGCTCACATTCTTCATCAGAGTATTGTTCCATGATTTGTTTTTTTACAAAATTAGTGTTTTTTTAGAAATAAGCACCCCCTCAGTATTGGAGATAATTTGAATGAAAATGCCAATTTTTTTCAATTCTATCAAATAACCATCAAATAAGCAAATGATTGATTATCAATGAGTTATGAGATTATTGAAACTGTTTTTAAGTAGTTTATCAAATAACCATCAAATAAAAAAAATTAATTGTTAAGGTGTCAAACACTCGAAAATTTCTAAAGAGATTTTTATATGTTTTGGCAATACAGAATGTTTAAAAATGTTTTATACTACATAGTTTAAAAAACATTTTGTTTTAAATAAAAATAATTTTATATTTGCATCAAATAAAATTATTTTGAAAACTTCCCAGAGAGAAATATTATCTGAAAGATTTATTACACTGTTCAATCGACTCAGTGAAGAAAGTAGTTTGTCAAATGAACACGTCTCATCAGTCTTAGAAATAAGTATAAAAACCTTGCATCAGTATCTTGACAGAACTCATTTAATTACGATTGTAGATGCCTATACATTTTGTATTCATTTTCAACTCGGCTTTGAATATATGTTTAAGGATATTACTAATTGGCAAGAAGAAGTGGCATCTAAATTAAATTGTGGTTTTCAAAGTAATCTTTCTGTAATTGGAGGGTATGGAATATCTGATTTTCAGAGTTTTACTCCAAGTATAAATAAAAACATAAAAGCCGAAAAAAGGATTTTTAAAGTTGAAGGAGACTCTATGACTGGTGGTAGAAATAATATTGAAGAGGGAGATGTATTAGTAACTCAATTGTTGAGAAGTCTTTCGGACTTTAAAGAATTTATCCCCTATGTTTTTCAGCATGATTGTGACGGACTTTATGTAAAAGAATTACAATCTCTTAAAGTAAATGGTAAAATTGTAGGATTTAATTGTATATCGGATTTAAATATTTATTATAAACCTTTTGACATTTTAGGAAATCCTAACACCAAAGTCTATAAAATAACTCAAGTTATTAAAGAGTCAGTAAGAATAAAGTTAAGAAAAGCTGTTGGAAAGAGTAAATTAAGAGATGTTTTTGAAAGTTTAGTTAATACATTTCATGATAATAACGATTTAATTTTATTAGAAAGCCGCTTTTTTGACTTACATAAGCTTATAAATAATGGAATTATTGAAAACGGACTTGATAAAGAAATGAATAGAATTAAAAATAGTTTGTTAACAATTATCGATGAAATTGCAGCGGATGATCTTTGTAATATTAATTTTTTTAAATAGTAGGGTTTATAATTAAAATATTTTTGAAAAAAAGTTGACTAATTCGTTAACTTTCATTTATCTTTGTGAGGTATTTTATAGAAAATTATTTTATAATTTGTAAATCATAAACCATGCTAATTTTTTTTAATTTTTTAACAATAATTTATGATGGATAGTGTCCGTGAAATTATTTTTTACAAAAATTATTTTTTGGAGTTTTATAGTTCCGTAGATAGCAAAGTACAAGAAAAAATTGACTTTGTTTTAGATATATTGCAAACTCAAAAATTTGTGCCACAAGCCTACGTAAAGTTTATTGAGAATAGCAATGGTATTTATGAAATCCGTATTTCGGTTCGCAATAATGAATATCGAATATTATTTTTCTTTAAAGATAGTTCCTTGATAGAAGGAGGGAACGTCGTAATTTTAGGAAATGGATTTCTTAAAAAAGATAAGAAAGATTATATTAAAGCCGTAAAAAAAGCGGAACTTATTAAAGAAGAATATTTTGAAGACAATAAAATCTGATAGAATTATTTAATAATTTAAAATAATAAGGAGGTTTGATGAATTAGAAACTCAAAATTAAATTAACCGTAGTAATTAAATGTAAAAAGAAAGCTGTAAAACGAAATACAGCAGTCTATATACTTAATTTAAATATTAACATGGAATATAAAGATATAAAAACGTTTGACGACCTTTTAAATCTCAAATATGGAGATAAAGGCACTCAGAAACGCGAAGATTTTCATGCAAGAGCAAAGGCATTTTATATATGTGAAATGCTTAAAGTAGAAAGAAAAAAAGCAAATATGACTCAATCCGAGCTTGCTGGTCTTGCTGATATGAAAAAAGAAGTAATTTCGCGTATAGAGAATGGAAAAGTTGATGTACAACTTTCAACGTTTTTAAGAGTAATAGAAGGTTTAGGTTTACAATTAAAATTAGTTTCTATAAAATGATAAAGAGGACAGCAAATTTAGCTGTCCTCTTTTTTGGGCTACACATCATAATTCAAAACAGGAGCCAACCACCGCTCAGTTTCCTCCAAACCAAACCCCTTCCGCTCAGTATAATCCTCCACCTGATCTTTAGAAATTTGACCCAAGCCGAAGTATTTTGAATCGGGATGGGCGAAATACCAACCTGAAACGGCTGCCGTTGGGTACATCGCAAAGCTTTCAGTGAGGGTGATGCCGGCATTTTCCTCTGGTTTCAAAAGTTGCCAAAGGGTGGCTTTTTCGGTGTGGTCGGGGCAAGCAGGATAGCCTGGGGCAGGGCGAATGCCTTTGTATTCTTCTTCTATAAGTTGCTCAGTATCAAGGCTTTCTGATGTGTCGTAGCCCCAAAATTCTTTACGCACGCGCTCATGCATCCGCTCAGCGAAGGCTTCAGCGAAGCGATCAGCAAGGGATTTTAAGAGGATGGCGTTGAAATCATCAAGTTCTTTTTCAAATTTTTCTACCCATTTTTCTATACCGATTCCTGCTGTGGTAGCGAAGCCGCCAATATAATCCGTTTTGCCCGTTTCTTTAGGTGCGATGTAATCAGAGAGGCAATAATTGGGTTGACCAGGGGCTTTTTGATTTTGCTGACGCAAATTATGAAGTATCACTAAACCTTTCGAGGGTTTAAAACCCTCGAAAGGTTGTTCTGAATTTAACTCAATATCATCATCATTAATAGAATTAGCTTCCCAAAAACCAATAACAGCCCGTGCTGAAATCCACTTTTCAGCGATGATTTTATCGAGCATTTTTTGAGCTTCGTTATAGAGTTTGGTGGCTTCTATACCGACTATTTCATCTGTCAAAATAGCAGGGAATTTGCCCGCCATTTGCCAACTTTGGAAAAAAGGTGTCCAATCAATATATTTCCGAAGCTCTGCCAAATCGTAATTTTCAAAGGTTTTGATGCCCAAAAACGTTGGTTTTATAGGCTGAAATGCTGCCCAATCAATCGGCGTTTTGTTTTGACGGGCTTGTTTGAGGGTCAAATATTTTTTCGATGATTTTCTATTACCCCTCAGTATTCGCACCTGTTCGTAGTCTTTTCTGATGCTTTCGATGTATTCCGCTTTCACTTTTTTATCAGCCGATAAAAGCGAACTCGCTACAGCTACGGCTCGGCTCGCATCCAATACATGATGCGCCAAACCCCTTGTATAATTAGGTTCAATTTTGACAGCCGTATGCGTTTTTGAAGTCGTCGCCCCACCAATCAACAAGGGAATATGCATATTTTGACGCTCCATTTCCTTTGCTACATGCACCATTTCATCCAAACTCGGGGTAATTAAGCCTGAAAGCCCTATAATATCCACATTTTCCTCGCGGGCAATGCGCAATATTTTATCGGCTGGCACCATCACGCCCAAGTCAATAATATCAAAATTATTGCAGCCTAAAACGACGCCCACTATATTTTTTCCAATATCATGTACATCTCCTTTCACAGTTGCCATCAAGATTTTACCTTTTGACGAACTTGTTGTATTGCCTGTTCTCAATTTTTCTGCTTCAATAAATGGCGTCAAATAAGCCACTGCTTTTTTCATCACGCGAGCCGATTTCACCACTTGTGGTAAGAACATTTTACCCGAACCAAACAAATCACCGACGACATTCATGCCATCCATCAACGGACCCTCAATTATACTGAGGGGGGTCGGATATTTCTGATAAGCTTCTTCTGTATCCGCATCGACGAACTCGTCAATGCCTCGAACAAGCGAGTGCGTAATGCGTTGTTCAAGCGTTAATTCACGCCATGCCAAGTCTTTTTGAACCGCTTTGCCGCCTGTATCTTTGAGTTTTTCAGCAAAATTGGTAAGTTCTTCTGTTGAATTGGCGTTTTTATTGAAAATGACATTTTCAACCAAATTCAACAAATCCTTAGGAATATCGTCATAAACTTCAATCATGCCTGCGTTCACGATGCCCATATCCATACCTGCTTTAGTGGCGTGATAAAGGAAAACAGAGTGCATCGCCTCACGCACTTTATCATTGCCCCTAAACGAAAACGATACGTTCGAGACGCCGCCCGAAATCTTCGCACCCGGACAACGTTTTTTAATGCCTTTACAGGCTTCGATAAAATATTTTGCATAATCATTATGCTCTTCAATCCCCGTTGCAATGGCGAAAATATTAGGGTCGAAAATGATGTCTTGAGGAGGGAAACCTATTTTTTCTGTTAAAATTTTATAGGCTCTTTCGCAAATATTGACTTTCCTTTCAGTCGTATCCGCTTGCCCTTCTTCATCAAAAGCCATGACAACCGCCGCCGCCCCATAACTGCGAACGATTTTAGCGTGCTCAATAAATTTGGCTTCGCCCTCTTTCATCGAAATAGAATTCACGATGCACTTACCTTGCACACATTTCAAACCCGCTTCGATGACTGAAAATTTTGATGAGTCAATCATAATCGGCAACTTCGCAATATCAGGTTCAGCCATTACGAGATTCAAAAACGTGACCATTGCTTTTTCAGAATCCAATAAACCTTCGTCCATATTGATGTCAATCACTTGCGCACCGCCTTCCACTTGCTGCCGCGCCACGTCTAAAGCTGCCGTAAAATCGCCTTGTTTGATCAAGCGAGCGAAGGCACGGCTGCCTGTCACATTAGTTCTTTCTCCAATATTTAAAAAATTGGTTTCAGGTCGAACAATCAAAGGTTCTAAGCCTGAATACATTGAAAAGCCAGTAGATTTAGCCCGTTTTCGAGGTTTTACACCCTTCACAGCTTCTGCCATGAGGCGAATATGGTCGGGCGTCGTACCGCAGCAACCGCCTATAATATTCACAAAACCTGATGCTGCAAAATCCCGAATATACTGCTGCATTTCCTCTGGGCTTTGGTCGTATTCACCAAATTCGTTGGGCAAACCAGCGTTCGGATAGGCATGAACGAAGCACGTAGCAATCGTTGATAAAGACTCCACATGCGGACGCATTTCCTCTGCTCCCAAAGCACAATTCAAACCAACCGTCAATAAATGAGTAGCATGACTGATAGAAATATAGAACGCTTCCGCCGTCTGTCCGCTCAAAGTTCTGCCTGATGCATCGGTGATAGTGCCTGAAATCATGATAGGCAGCCTTTCTACTGAGGGGTATGTTTCGTAGTATTTTTCTATTGAAAAAATAGCGGCTTTGGCATTGAGTGTATCAAAAATGGTTTCAATCAATAGAATATCTGAACCACCCTCTACCAAACCCTTGATTTGCTCCAAATATGCTTCCACCATTTCATCGAAAGTCACTGCTCGATAGCCTGGATTATTCACATCAGGCGAGAGAGATAAAGTCCGATTCGTGGGACCGATGGCTCCAGCTACAAAGCGCGGCTTATCAGGATTTGCTTTCGTATATTCATCCGCCATTTCACGAGCGATTTTGGCAGATTCAAAATTAATATCATACACCGCCGACTCCAATTCATAATCCGCTTGGGCAATAGAAGTGCCGCTGAAAGTATTAGTTTCGATAATATCAGCCCCTGCATCCAAATATGCTTTATGGATGGCTTTGATAACATCGGGTCGAGTGATGCTCAAAATATCATTATTGCCTTGAATATCTCGATGAAAATCCTTGAAACGCTCACCTCTGAAATCCTTTTCAGTCAGTTTATATTGTTGGATAAGAGAACCCATTGCGCCGTCAATAACGAGTATGCGGTCTTGCAAGAGTTTTTGTAGTTGATTGAATTTGTTCATAAATAATTGATTTTACTACCTTATTTTTTATCAAAAACAGATGGGCTACGCTTGAAATCTTCATTTATAAAATATTCTCTTCCCTGTTCTTTTAAAAAATCAGAAGCCACTAATTTTTTGAATACACTATAGATTTTACGTTTAAAATTATCAAATACAGCCGAGCCACCAGTTTGGTTAGTTTTATCAAAAAGCAATCTTCCTGCCTGGGTTGCGCTTATTGAATGATTTTTACTGAAGTGATTAAATTGGTAAATCAATGAAAGGACTTGTTTGTTAGTGTCAGGCAATTCATCGAATAATCCACCAAATATTTTTCTTAATTCATCCGTATAATCGTCTCTCATTAAAACTGGATGAAGTAAAAATATAGGAAACATAGAATAATTCACAAGAGCTGTAGGATGCTTAAATATCAACCCTGATTTCTCTAATCTTTGAATAGCGTCGAAATGATTGTTGTCGGGCGTTAATAATATAGTGTGCCGATACAATGCATTAGCCTTTTCAGATTTATAGAAATATGCTAAAATAGCTATTTCTTCTTCCCTCAATTGAGAACCGTTTAGTTGAGATTCAATAAAAAAATTGAAAGAATTGAGTAGTGAAATAAAGGCATCGTCTATCAATTTTCCTTTAGGAATAAATAAACCCAAATCATTTTCACTATAGAAGCGATAGTATGGCAAGTCAATTTTATTGGCTAATGCCTCATTCACTAAGTTACTCATACCCCTTGCAGCACCTTCCCATTTATCAAAAACTTTCAATACATCAGCTAATTTGGGGTTGCGTGGCTTTGAGTCTGGAATGATTCTCCGAATAGGAATATCTTGATCTAATATGTCAATCAAAAGTTGCTTTTTGAAAGAACCTGGATTTCTAATTTCAATATGGGTATTGGGTTTTATATTGATATTGATGTATTTATCTATACTATAATCTCGATGTGCTATGGCATTATTAATTGTTTCTCGAAGCAGCTTTTCAGGATATTCAGGCTTACTTGAGCCACTTTTTTCTATTGTTACGCCAATTTGTATGTTTTTTAAAATAAATGCTAAACTTCTTTCCATCAAAGGAATAACGTTGTCAACCAATGATTTTTTATCTTGAGCTACTTCATAAGGGGTATCTACGAAGCCATCTACTTGCGCCCGCCAGCCCAAAAAATCTTTTACATTTTTTCCACAGACAAGCATTCCTAATGTAGTGACATTGTCTCCAATGATAAATTTTTTCCTTGTTAAAAAGGACTTGGCATCATCAATTGTATTTTTTGTAGATTCTATCCTTATTTCTCGATTAAGCAAATAGATATAATCGTTTAATTTTACAATATCAATATCTTCTAAATTGGCTTCCTTTTCAATTGTTAATTCTCTGGCATTTCTAATTTCTTCTTTAAATTCTTCTTGCCGTGCTATGGAATTGCTATCTATTTTTACGTCACCTGTCAGTACTCGTTTGTAAGCTATGTTATCGAAGAAAATATACTTTTGGTCGTCGGGGAGTTTATCAATATAAATAACACAAATTCTTTCTGTCAGAAAATCTTTAACATTATAGCTAATTAGGCTTTCCGATACATCTATTGACTGACCGTTTTTATCAGTAAATTGTTTGCCGATTAATTTTAAGGCATTTTCAAAATCTTCATTATAACCCTTCAATTTGTAGTTCTTAGGCTTGACATTATTATTGTCTTGAATGCCTAATACAAGAATTCCGCCATTAGTATTCATGAAAGCGCAAATGCTTTTTAACATCTCCTTCGCCTTATCCAAACTTGAAGGCGTAGGTTTTAGCTCTACAACTTCTGTTTCAACAGGCTCGTAGTAGTTGTTTTGAATACAATCTTCAAGACGATTCAGTATTTTTTCAACTTCTTTCATATCGCTATACAAAAAATTAAGGGCGCAAAGTTACAGTTTAGTTCAATCAAAAGGAAAGGGTTTTTTTTGAAAATACTGAGGGGGTACAAAATGCACCCCCTCAGTATTTTAACCTTTTTATTTCTTCAATAGATTGATAATTGCCTAAACACTACATACCAAATACTAAATACCGATGAAATTTACTTCATATGCCGAATCATTTCTATCATCATACCCATATCAAAATCCATTTCATCCGTCAATTCATATTGTTTTACGTATTCTTTCAAACCTCTCGCTGTTTTGATAATCTCAATGCAATTACGATAAACCTTCAAATTATGCTGAAATTCTTTGACCTGTTTGTTGACATTTCTCAGCATTTGATCCCGATTAAGGCTGAATAATTCTGCCCCGTGAAACATCGGATTCATGTCTGGAGAGTTCATTCTGAGCTGCATTTCCAATTCATCCACCTGTTGTTTTAAGGCATCATTAAAATAGCGCAACTGCTTATCGTCAAATTTTTCAACAGCATTATCCCTATCTTCAAGGAGTGTCATTTGTAATTCGAGGAGTTGAATATAATCGTCTTCGCCATATGCCAATGTGATTTTCTGCATAATTTCCGTTTTCCAAAGCCTTTTCTCTTCATCTTGTTCAGTGTCGGGATGGAAATTTTTCACCAAATCCATATAAATCTGCTTGGTGGTTTTGCTGATAGCAGATTCAGCGGCTTTGCGGCGTTCTTCTTTTTGAATTTGCTTATCCGATTTAGGTCGATTGGCTTCAAATTCAGCTCTTTTTTGAGCTTGTTCTTCGGTGTGGGCTTGATGCTTTTCCTGCGCTTCTCTTATTTTTTCAAACACTTTTGGATTGTTGAAAGGATCGTAGACATCTTCAATATCTTCGGGGTCAATGTCGATACCCATTTGAGTACGCAACATTTCAATCAAATACTCTTTGCCCTGCTCTTGCCCTTGCGTTTTCATATCGTCGAAACTTTCAGGGCTATATTTGTCGAAAATAGCTTGCACTTCTGCATCAACTGGGCAATTTGCCATGTAGCTATCCGCTTCTTCAAAGACGATGGCTTCATATTTATCAAACTGTTTAGCCGTCAATTTATCTGCAAACATGCTTCTATCCAAGTCAATAATAAGCGATTTCCAAGCGTCGTGCATCTTTTTCTCTACGGGTCTGACTTCATCGTGCATCAAACGGCTCATCTCCAACGCCAGTTCGCGAGAGAGTTCAATCTGATCTTTCAGCTTTTTTATCTTTTGTAGATAGCCGTTGAAACGCTTTTGTTCTTTAGAAGACGCGCTTTTCAATTCAGCGGATTTGACGAGGTTTAATTGCTTTGCCATGTTACTTTGTTAAAATTTATAAAGGGTCAAAAGTAGTTATTTTAATAAAACTAAAATACAATTTGAGTATGGTTAAATGGAATTTTTAAGTAAAAGGTTTTGAATCAAATAAAAATACCCCTCAGTATTTCGATGTCGGATTTGGGATTTCGGGTATCGGTGTGTCCCAAATCCCAAATCCCAAATCCGACATCTAAATACTGAGGGGTATGCCTTCTCATATTTTACCAGCCTAATATCTAATATCTAATGTCTATTCATCTACAGTCCAAATTTAAGGCAAAACGCTTGAAAATGCTTGAAAATGCTTAGAAATAACTACCTCGCCGCCTATTCTTTCCATCGCTATTTTTCCAATACTGTCTATTTGACTAATCGTTGGATGCCGACCATTGCCCATGCCTGAATTAGGAAACACCACGTATTGAATAGCTGCACCGCTCAAACCACCGTCGCGTGGGTTGGTATTCGGAATGCCTAAAGTTTGTGCTAAATAAATAGAGCCTTCGCCCAGTAATTCTTCGGGTCCAACATCGCCAAAAACGGCAAAACTGCTTTTGCCAGTTATTGGATTAAAAACATAACTGATGTCGCCTACTTTAGCACCTGTTAATGCCATCATTTTTAAAGACAAAACGATGTACGGTATTTTTTCAGCATCAATAAAACGGCGTGGATTAGAGTTTGGGTAAGTCGTATCGTAGAGAGACGTTTGAGAAATATACAATCCTGGGTGAGGGTCGCCTTGCTTTTGAATGAGCGGTTTGCATTTTTCATCGGTCACGATACCCATCCAGCGTTTACAACTAACACTATATGCGTGTTGAGTTAAATCTAAACCTGAATCATGGGGTCCATAAGCGCGTGGCGAACCGTCGGCATCTACGGCAAATTTGGCTTGAAAACCAATCACATCATGCATGATTTTGAATACAGGAAAATTTTGGATAGTCGCCAATAAAGGATTGAAAAGTGCTTTTATCAGCCGGTTTTGATTGCAACCATGAGGCAATATTAAAATACTCGATAGAATGAGAGCGAGTTTTATGAAAGGTTTCATAGTTCGTAAAGTTTTGGATAAATTTGAAATAATGAATTGTAATGCCTGTTGATGGGCAATTACCATGTCAAGTTTTTATCCAATGCCTCTTCGTGGAGCTAACTGATTGTCATCTGATAAATTTTTATAGAGTTTAAAACCCTGAGAATATTTAATTTATGAACGATTTTTTTATGTTGAAAAAATCTCTTTTTTTTTGAAAATTCTCTTAAAATTTTTCATTTAAACAACTCATGTTTATTTGCGCGCTCTTAGTTTTATGAGTTTACGAATTTCACTGATGTCTATTTTGATATACGTACAGATACCAGTGCTTAGATTGATTAATTTCAAAAATTATGCAAATACTGGCTAAAACTTGCTTCATACTGAGGGGGTGCGTTTTCACCTTAACTTAATATTGGCTTAATGTTGACTTAACATTGAACGAATACTTTTGCATCGATTTAAAAAAGAATCGTTCATTAAATTCAAATATTATGAAGCCATTATTTACCCTTATCCTTTCTCTATTGACAATTCTATCTATTCAGGCTCAAACCGTTGCCACTGATACACTCAAAGGCGATGAGGTGATTAACAACACAACAAGTTATATCAACACCAACAAAACAATCGGCAATACCAAAATTTGGATTCTCAAAGGCTTCGTATATGTCCGCCCAGGTGCTACTTTGACGATTGAAAAAGGGGCATTGATTAAAGGTGACAAAGCCACTAAGGGCACTATTATCGTCATGCGCGGCGGTAAAATCGTAGCAGAAGGCTCTAAAGCGCAGCCTATTATCTTTACGTCCAATCAGCCCGTCGGTCAGCGTGAAGCAGGTGATTGGGGCGGCATTATTCTCTTAGGAAAAGCACCCACCAATGCCTCATTTAAAGATGCGAATGGTGCAACAGTCGCTGGTCAAGGAACGATTGAAGGGGGTGTGAACAATGCTTCAAACGATGGTCTTTATGGTGGAACAGATGCCGACGACAATTCAGGCACATTAAAATATGTCCGTATCGAGTTCCCTGGCATTGCTTTTCAACCCAATAACGAAATCAACGGTTTGACATTTGGCGGCGTTGGCAGAGGCACGACCATCCAATATGTGCAAGTGAGTTTTTCAGGAGATGATTCATTTGAATGGTTTGGCGGCACTGTGGATGCTAAATATTTAGTAGCATTTGGCGGTGTGGATGATGATTTTGATACTGACAATGGTTTTTCAGGACGTGTGCAGTTTGGTTTGGGTGCGCGAGTTCCTGGTTATTCAGATAAAACGGTTGTCAACGGTAGTTCGGGAGCGTCCAATGGTTTTGAATCCGATAATAACGAAGGCGGTCAATATCTGGCACCTTATACTTCAGCGACTTTTAGCAATATGACCATGATTGGCGTTACAGGTGCCAGTCAGCCCGTAGGCGATGTGTTCAGAACGGGTGCATTATTGCGTCGCAATACTCGTCAATCAGTTTTTAATTCTATATTCATAGGCTGGCCCAGCTTCGGTGTTGATATTGATGGAGCACCCACGGCTCCTGCGGCTATCGGCGATACTTTGCGCTTCAAAAATAATATGGTAGCCAGCAACAAACAAGCAGCTGATGCTTTTACAGGAACGACGACTATTACTTCAAAAGAATGGTTGACACGCGCTGAATATAGCAATGATTCCCTCTCAACAGATTTATTAACAGCCCCTTACGATACCACCAAACCGAATTTTGCTTTGCCAAAAACAGGGTCGGCGGCATTGACTGGTGCAGCATTTACAGACACTTATTTGAACAATGCATACTTTACTCAAGTGGTATACAGGGGTGCGTTTGGCGCAACGAATTGGTTAGAAGGTTGGGCAAGTTTTACGCCTAAATCAAACCCATATTTAGCTCCCATCACTTCTAAAATTACTGAATTAGATGCTCAAGTTTTTAGTGCTAAAATATATCCGAACCCTGCACAAAGCGTTGCCAATATCGAATTTAATGTTGAAAAAGCGATGACTGTGCAGATTTCATTAGTGGATATGCTGGGTAGAGAGGTTTCAATCACTCAAAAACAGCTTTATACTGAGGGGGTCTATAATACGTCTTTAAACTTGAATAATACACCGGCTGGCATGTATTTGGTGCGTTTTATTTCTGAAAATGGGCAGAAAGTTTTGCCGCTTTCTATAATCAAATAAAATCAAATTTTAATTTGTAAATCGTTGATTATAAACCTATAAGGTTTTAAAAACCTACGGTATATACTTAATTATTCTTTTACGTGTTCAAAAGAGTCCAGAGGACTCTCACGTTTGTAGAATAATGAACAAACCCCACTTTTTATGAGTCCGGAGGACTCAAAGGTTTGT
>JAYTUY010000130.1:0-21833 GCA_043744275.1 Saprospiraceae bacterium | reverse complement strand
TAGAAGTCCGAAAGATTTAATAAATTATGGAAATGACTAAAAAAGAAAAAACTTATGACGCTGTCAAGATGATGCGTGAAATAAGAGATAAAATCACTTCTGAAACTCAGAATATGACTTTTGTAGAATTGAAAGCTTATATTCAAAAACAACTTGCTGAAAGTAAATTGAAACCTGTGGGACAATAATACTATACATGTAAAGTCCCTGCTCCATAGAAAAGAGTCAAAATACTGAGGGGGTATCTCAAAAAAAATCGAGATACCCCCTCAGTTATGTATGCCGTTTGATGAAACATGTTTTACTTGTCCATCATTAGAATAAGGATGATAATAAAACAATGTAAGATTTAAAGAGAAGAGGAAAATAATAATTCAGAAGATAGTGATTACATACGATAGTTTTCCACAAGATGTTAGTATTTTTTAAAACGAAAAGTTTTAACTTATTTTATATTTGCATAATAAAAAAGCCTGCTTGCGGAGCAAACAGGCTTGTAATTCCTGAGGCTGGATCAAATCAACCATACCCTAAAGCACGTTGAAGTGGCAGCCCCTTATGTCTTTTACAAATATTGAGTGTGTTTGAAAAGTCTTAATTTAATACAAAGTTAAGTAATAACTTATAATTCGCAAATAAGGTTCTAAAAAAATGCAAAAAATTAGCATAAACTTTGAGACAACTACAGCAGAACGTTTTTTTATAGAACGGTCATTGGAATTACTATTCGGTAATACAATTGACAGCTATCGAATGAGACTTCACAATTCTTATACCATTTTGGAGGAACTGGCAGAAGTGATTGACCAATTGCGAAAAAACCAATTAAAGCATGAACATTATGCAAAGTATGTTGCCGAAGAAGCCCAAAGAAGCCTTGCTGATGATTCGATTATAAAATGGCGTAGCCTATCAGATAAATATTTTCTCTACCATTTGCTATCTACAAAGGATAATACTCAGAAAAGTTTACTTTCTAAAGACAAACTATACTTAGCTTGTAGAACACTAATTCGCTATAATAAAAAATATCTTGATAATGTATTCTTAGGTATTGAGTCAGAAATTAATCAATTAAACCAAAAACCAATTATTACTAATCCTTTAGAACTTTCAAGTTTAAATCGTTTAACCAGCGATTTTTGGGCAGGTCTGAGGCATTTAGGGTATTCAAAAGAATATTTACATAATTTTATTAGAGCATTAGCCAGCAAAAGTAGTTTTACATTTGCAGATTTTTTTAATGTTGTGCAGTCTCTTTTAACAAGAACGAAAGAAAAATTTACAGTAATATTAGCCATAAGACTACCCTTGCGAGAAAGTGAATTTAAATCTGAGAATTTTACAATATTATCTGCCTCAGAGATACGTCATTTGTCAGAGTCAGAGTTTAAAGCAGTAAGACAATATTTTGCAAAACAATACGGTACGCTCTTAAAAATTGAAGTGGAAGCATTGGATTATTATAGTGCTGCCAAAATCGTAAAAGATAAACTCTTCCCCGAACTCGATATATTACATGTAGGTCAAAGTGATAAAAAGAATTATGTCTATCCTTCATGGTTGGTCATAGGTTCAAATCATCCCGAAAAAGCAAAACCACAGCAGTTTGATTATCAAATCGATGGATATTATCAGAGTAGTATAAAAATTTATGAAATTATCTCCGAAAAAATAAAAAAAATAAGAGCAAATGATATTCACTTTAATACGCTCAAAAAAATTACAGCGGGATTACGGTATTTTAGGTTAGGTAGTGAATCAACAGAATTACAAAATAAATTATTAGAGTATTGGATAGGGATGGAATATTTATTTTCTGGCTATGAAAGTGATGATGGTACAATGTTGAGATTGAAGCGTTTTTACAAAAAGATGCACGCTTTGCTTTTATTTAAAAGAGTCATTTTTGATTTCCACATAAGCATTAAAAATTTAGAACAAGAATCAAATGTTGATAATTATGATGCTCAGAATTTAGAATATCTAATGAATGAAACGGTATATAATAAGTGTATAGATAAAATTCAAGATTATCCATTATATGCATATAGAGCAGCAAAAATTCAATCTCTTTTTAAAGACCCTAAAAATTTAAGAACGATGATAGACCGAAACATGGAAAACTTGGATTGGAATCTTACGCGTTTGTATAGAGTTCGCAATGAAATAGTGCATAATGCTGCCATAAAGAGTGATATCGAAAGTTTAGTTTCCCACTTAAAGTTCTATTTACTTTTCACAATTTGCTCTCTAATGGATTTCTTTGCTGAAAAAGCAGAAGATTACAACTTCGATAGTAAAATAACTTTAGATGATTATTTTGAGATACGGGAAATGCGCTTTGATAATTTAACACATGAAAAGAATAAAATTGATGTTCAAGAGTTGAAAAAATTTATGAATCCATTAGAGTTTTTGTCATAATAAACCGATATATTATGACTTAAACTAAACTTACGTCAACTCAAATCAATAACCTTTCCTTTTAAAAAAAGCAGCCGAATACTGAGGGTATTCGGCTGCTTTTACAAATTGTTTTAACAATTAACTTTAATCATTCTTAATCGGCTCATATTTTTTAAACAAGGAATATTTGACCGATTCCACTTTGTCTTGGTATTTTTTCCAATCCTTTTCAAAAAATGTATTGACTTTATCTAAAACTTCTCCAACGTGCTTTTTAGCGAGAGTCATCGCTATCATGGCATTGCCTTGTGGCTTGCCAGGGCTTGTGCCGAGCAATTGCATGGCTTTGAAAACATCATCCATCAAGGCATCGGATGTGCGGACAATGCCTTTCGCATCGCGCGCAGCCATAAACATTTTTTGAATCGTTAAAATGCTGTCTTTCAATGACTTACCTATTTTTGTCATGTCTTTTTTAATAGAATCAGGCGCATTTTGAGCCAATTGAGCATCTACCAACCCGACTGTTTTATCGGCTTCTTTCAAGCGATTGAATGCTTGCGTGGCTTTATCAGTGAGCTTTCTAAACTCGTTCATAACAGCATCTTTATCTGCTAAATCTTTCATGGTTACATCCGAACGCGGGTCAAGTTTGACGTTGACATACGTTGAATCTTTTTCACCATTGAACGAAACAACAAATTTATAACGTCCTGGCAGCACAGCTCCACCTGAACCTGGAGGATCATTGTCATCGCCGCCGCCAGCACCGCCGCCGCCACCTCTGAATCCTTCGCCACCGCCTTCTGTCCAAGAAGGAAAGCGACCACCATTGCGATTGAGGGGCCAATAAATGCGGCTCATATTAGAATCGAGTTTGACTGAATAATTCCGAACTGTGTCACCCCCCTCAGTAAAAATGACGATTTTGGCTTTATCATCAGCTGGTTTGGCGTCTTTTTTATCAGTCGGTTTTAACTCTTTTTTGTCGGTAGGTTTTTCTTCTTTTTTCTCTGTTTTATCTACCACTTTGGGTTTGTTCCAAATGGTTAGCATCGCAATGGGTGCTTTATTTTTACCTTCAAAAGAGGCATCGGCTAAAAAATGCTCGCCTTGAAAACTGCGCATATTGGCTAAATAGGCGTCGGCAGGTTCAAATACTTTTAATTTTTTATTCAATACATCACCTTTCGTTTTGGCTAATTCACGGAAAGGGCGAATGTCGTCCAAAATCCAAAACGCGCGTCCAAAAGTACCTATCACGAGGTCGCCATCGCGAGGGTGAATCTTCAAATCCATCGTTGGTACTGAGGGGTAGTCGTTCATCCATTTTGTCCAGTTTTTACCGCCATCAATGGTGAAATATAAGCCGACGTCTGTTCCCAAAAACCATAAATTAGACTCCATAGGGTCTTGAACAATGCACAAAGTATAGCTACCCACTTGACCATCTGCTACAATACTTTCCCATGTTTTACCATAGTCCGTCGTATGATAAGCATAGGGTTTGAAGTCATTTAGGCGGTAATTATTGACAATGACAAAGGCTTCTCCTGCATTTTTACTTGACACCTCGATTTGAGGAATCCAAGCATTTTTAGGACAGCCAGGTAGTTTCGATGCCATATTGTTCCATGTTTTACCACCATCGGTTGTCAATTGCACATTACCATCGTCCGTACCGACCCAAATCACATTTTTATCAACAGGACTCGGTGCAATGGCGAGAATGGTGCAATGGTTTTCAGCATTGGTCACGTCGGGCGTCAAACCGCCTGTGCGTTTCGCACCATTTATTTTAAAGGTATCATTGGTTGTCAAATCAGGTGAAATCACCTTCCAAGTCTGACCGCAATCCGATGAATAATTTAAAAATTGAGAGGCATAATAAACACCACAATCCGTGAAAGGGTCTTGTGCCATCGCCGCATTCCAATTGTAACGCAACTCCACACCGTCGGGGTGCTGCGGCTGAATGGATTGATTAGCCCCTGTTTTGCTATCAATATATGCCACATTTCCCCCTTGCGACATGGCATAAATGAAGCGACTATTGCCTTTGCGAGGCATCACATCGAAGCCATCGCCGAAGTACAATTCCTGCCAATCGGCATTGCGAATACCGCCCGAACGCCAAACGGCAGAAGGACCCACCCACGAACCATTGTCCTGCAAACCGCCATAAACATTGTAAGGAATTTCATTATCCACATTCACATGATAAAACTGCCCCAAAGGCAAATTGGCTGCAAATTGCCAATTAACGCCATAATCATGCGTGAAAGCCAAGCCACCATCGTTGCCATCTATCATATACTGAGGGGTCTCGGGGTGAATCCACCAAGCGTGATGATCGGGATGCACATGGTTATAATCCAACAATTCACGCCATGTTTTGCCACCATCTTCGCTGACAGCAATGCGGCTATACACATTATAAAGGCGGTTTTCATTCTTTGGATCACAAGCTATTTCGGCATAATAAAATGGTCTGTCACCATTTTCACCGACTTTACGCCACTTCGCACCGCCATCGTCGGAGCGATAAATCGCATTTTCTTTTGCTTCCACTAAGGCATAAACAACGTTGGGTTTGCTGCGACAAATCGTCAAGCCACAACGCCCTAATTCGCCTTTGGGTAAGCCGTCTTTATCCGACAATTTTGTCCAAGTTTCGCCACCATCATACGTGACATGAATGCCCGAACCCTTGCCTCCAGAGTTGAAAGTCCAGGGTTTGCGACCATATTCCCACATAGCCGCTATCAATTTATTGGGATTGGATGGGTCAACAATCAAATCGGCACAGCCAGTTTCATTGTTGATGTATAAAACTTTTTTCCAAGTTTTACCGCCATCCATTGTCTTGAAAACGCCTCTATCTTCGTTGGGTCCGAAAGCCGAACCGATGACACCAGCATAGACAATATCCGAATTGTTGGGATTGATAATAATGCGATGAATGGCTTTTGATGCCTTCAAACCCATGTTTTTCCAAGATTTGCCACCGTCGTTGGATTTAAAAATACCCTCGCCGAAGTTTTGAGAGTTGCGCGGATTGCCTTCGCCAGTGCCAGCCCAAATCTCAGCCGTATTGTTTTGATTGACGGCAACAGCACCAATACTTTGAGTGCTTTCTTTATCAAAAATGGGTGTCCAAGCGATGCCGCCTGATTGAGATTTCCACAAGCCGCCCGAAGCCGAGCCTGCATAAATAATGTCATTTTTCAAATCCACATCGATAGCAGTGACGCGTCCGCTCATGGAAGCGGGTCCGATGCTGCGTGGTTTGATGCCTTTCCAAGCCTCAAGGTCTATTTTTTGACTAAAAATTGATGCGATACTGAGGGGTATCGCCAAAAGGAGAAGTAAGAGTTTTTTCATTGCTGACTGTATTTGATTAAGAATTTTCATAAAATGGAAAGTTACAATAAACACTAATTTCTCAGTGTGTACTGCTTTTGCTTTTGTCGAAAAAAGGGTGGATTGGACGAAATGCAAGGAATGACATAGTTTTTCTATGTGTCCTATGGTGAACTATGTGTCATAAAAGATATTTGGGATTCTATTTTCAGCAGTTTTGCCTTCGTGATAATTCTGTGATAAAGGATTTTTAACTTCGCTTTATCAATCTAATATCAGCCGCGAAGTCTTAGTAAGTTTATATTGAAGGAGGGTAAAACCTCTTTTGCAGTCACTTAATTTTATAGAAAGTCTGACCCCTCAGTATGGTTCAGACTTTTTTTTATTTTATTAACAATAAAATCAATAAAATAATATTTGTCAAATTAAATTTAATTAAAAATATTGTTTGTGATAATTGTGTGATAACTGATATGGACTTTTGTGTCATTGATTTTATTAACACCTATTGTTTAACCAATTTTTTAAAATTTAAAGTAATGAAAAACAATTTTTTGACACTCATCGTGCTGGCACTATTTACTTTGGCAAGCTGCTCAAAAACCGAAACGGTCACTGTGGATACGGCTACACCACAAGGCAATTTCACTAAACTGAAAATGGGCTCGCTGGCTGCTCAAAACGGCACACCGACTAAAGGGACAGTGAATACCGGAACCGATGAAAAAGGCACTTACTTTGTCAAATTCGGCAGCGACTTCACGACCGAATTAGGGACAGGCACTGTAACGGTGTATCTTTCTACTTCTGCTACCTACAAACCTGACCCGAGCAAAGGCAATCCAGATTTGAAAATCGTAGGATTGGTCAACAAAAATGGCGAGCAATTTTTAAAAATGAGTGGTGCACCTGAAGCTAAATTCACACATGTTATTATATGGTGTGGTTCAGCAAATGTGCCTTTTGGCAATGCGCCCATTAATTAAGAAAAATCTTCGGAAAGATTCTCAAAATTTATCCTAAAACATTTTGTGGTAAAAATGCCTGACTCAGCACCCCCTCAGTAGTCAGGCATTTTTTATTGGTAAAAAGGGTTTTTTTAAAAATTTTATTTTAATTTTAAACACTTTTTTAAAACAAAGAGCGTGTGATATTTGTGTGATACATTGTACGCATTTTTGTAGCATCAATTCAAATTTATGTTTAACCAATTTTATTAAAATTATGAAAAAGAATTTATTGTTCATCGCTCTTTTAATGACTATCGGTTTTGCAAGTTGTAAAAAAGATGACATGACCACAACTACAACTACCACCCCAACTGACCAGCCTGTCGGCGCATTCACAGCGCAACGAACAGGTAGTTTAGTGGCTCAAAGTGGCACACCAACGAAAGGCGTAGCACAATTGGGCGTGGATACAAAAGGCACGTCTTTTTTAAAATTGGGCAGCGATTTTACAAGTGATTATCATACGGGAGCAGTGACACTTTATATGTCGAAAGGGGCAACCTATGCTGCTTCGACCGTGCAACTTATTAGTGGTGTCAACAAAAATGGCGAACAATATTTAAAGTTAAGTGCGGCTGTGAGCAATGACTTTACACACCTGATAGTCTGGTGCGGTTCAGCTAAAATTCCTTTTGGTAATGGGGAACTGAAATAAATTTATTCAAGTAATTATAAGTTTTTTCATACATTTTGGATTGTGGTAAGTCCGAGACCCCCTCAGTATTTTGAGGTATCGGACTTACTTTTTTAAAAATTTCCTTACAAAATCCTCAAGAATACCATTCGGTACTCTGTTCAATAAATTAAAAATTTGGAATGAAAAATATACTTATCTTATTGATAATCAGCTTTTTATGCCTTGAAAATACAAACGCTCAAAGTGGATGGACGCGTGAAAAAGGCGGCATTTATGCCAAAGCAGGAGCTTCTTATTTGAGCAGTGATAAATATTATGGGGTGGATGGAAAACTCAATAATGGCTCTCGAAAATTTTATCAACAGCTTCTTACTTTTTATGGCGAATATGGCATCACAAAAAATATTACAGCCATTTTGAATTACCCTTATCTGAAATTTCAACACTATAAAGATTTTGAAACTGTGGCAGGCATCGGCAATCCGCAAGTGGAATTGAGGTTTGCCCTTTTGAAAAAAATACCTGTTATATCGTTCGCTGTTGGAGCTGAATTGCCCGTGGCGAGTCAGACCAATATTTCGCAAGCGAAGTTTGAAACGGCTCCTGGCATCAGGGAGGCTATTAATTTGCCAGCTGGATATGCTGATTTTAATTATTGGGGAACACTCGCCGTTTCGTCTGGTTTTGGCTCGACGCCAGGCTGGGCAACCATATTTGGTCAGTATCTTTTGCGCGGGAAAAACTATTCAAACCAAGCAAAATTAGGTTTTGAAATCGGTTATAAATGGACGCCTCAGTTTTGGACAAACGCTCGTCTCGTTGGATTATATCAAGTAAAAGACAGTAATAAAGCTGTTGTGGGCAATATTACCAACGGAGAAGGCACTGAATTTACAACCATCGGCATCGGTGCAGCCTATGAAATTAAAAAAAATTGGCACATCACCGCAGACTATCAAGCCTACAATAGTTTCCTCGTTACATTAAAAAACGTATATTCGACGCCCTTTTATCAAATTGGGGTTTCTGCTGAATTTTAAAATTTCAATCAAATGAAAATTGCCATTATTGGAAACGGCATTGCAGGCATTACCGCCGCCCGTTGGCTTCGCAAACTCGACGACAAAGTAGAAATAACCGTCATCTCTGACGAAGGTGATTATTTTTTCTCTCGCACCGCGCTCATGTACATATATATGGGTCATATGCGTCTGCAAGATACGCAGCCGTATGAAAATTGGTTTTGGGAACAAAATCGCATCCAACTACTGAGGGGTCGAGTTGAAAGTGTTGATTTTGAGCGTAAGTCATTGATATTGAAGGATAAAAACATAGTGAATTATGATAAATTGATATTGTCACTCGGTTCGAAATCCAATAAATTTGGTTGGAAAGGGCAGGATTTAGATGGCGTGCATGGCTTATATCATCTGCAAGACGTAGAGGCAATGGAGCGACATTCTGCTACTGGATTGAAGAAAGCAGTCATTGTTGGAGGCGGTTTAATCGGTATTGAAATGGCTGAAATGTTTCATTCAAGGCATATTCCAGTGACGTTTTTGGTGCGTGAAAAAAGCTTTTGGGATTTGATTTTACCCCCAGAAGAATCCGCAATGGTCAATCGGCACATCCGTGAACATGGCATTGATTTGAGATTGGAAAGCGAATTGAGCGAAGTTTTAGATGATAATAATGATGGAAAAGCGGATGCTATTTTGATGAAAAATGGTGAAAAAATAGCGTGTGGTTTTGTCGGCTTAACAGTTGGCGTTTCACCAAATGTTGATTTTTTACAAAATACTGCTTTGAAAATTAACAAAGGCATCGTTGTCAATGAATATTTACAGACTAATATGCCTGATGTTTATGCCATTGGCGATTGTGCTGAAATCGAGACCCCTCAGTCTGGACGCCGCCCGATAGAAGCGATTTGGTACACTGGCAGGATGATGGGCGAAACGGTGGCATATAATATTTTGAATAAAAAAGTAAAATACAGCCCAGGCATCTGGTTCAATTCAGCCAAATTTTTAGACATTGAATATCAAGTTTATGGTGATATACAAGCGCAATTGGCTGATAATCAAGCGACTATATATTGGGAACATTCCGATGGTAAAAAGTCAATTCGAATCACTTTTGATAAAAATACTGAGGGGGTGCTTGGTTTCAATTTAATGGGCGTCCGCTACCGACATGAGGTTTGCGAAAAATGGATTAAGGACAAAACGCCGATTGAAACAGTGCTTCGAGATTTAGGATTAGCCAATTTTGATCCTGAATTTTATAGAGAATATGAGCATGAAGTGATTCAAATTTTTAATAAACAAACAGGTAGAAACCTCCAACTAAAAACCAAACGCGGCTTGGATGCTGTTCTTCAATTTTTAAAAATAGCTTGATAAGTTATTGATTTTAAAATGATTAAACATTATTTAAATTTTAAATAAAAATGCAAACTGAAAACAGCTTATCAATAGCCAACCCCAATCCGATACATACTTCAACGACTCAAAAAATAGCCTTAGCCACAGCAAGTCTTGGTATTTTAATGCTGCTCGTAGTTTGGGCAAGTGGTCAATTTATAGGCAACCCCTCAGTATATTTGGGTTTAGCCTTCGCTATTACAGCGATTGGCACAGCCATTTTCGTCCGAGAAGAATATGCGAATAAGCCCGATGGCATCAAAAATAATGGGGTTTGGTTTCGAGGATTGACCACGCGTGGCATATTTGGCTGGATGATAGGCGTACTTTTGACGGGTTTTTATGTCGTTTTATATTGGTTTCCGCAATATTTTTCGGGTTTGATACAACTTTTCAACCCCCTCAGTATGTTCGTTAGAAATGCGCCTGCTGATCAATGGTTTGTTTATGGTTCGCTTTATACTTTCGGCGTTTTAGTGATGGGCTATAAATTTGCTATGAAATATCGCCACAATCGGTATCAACTCATTCGCACCGCTTCGGTTACTTTTTTTCAATTGGGTTTTTCATTTTTGATTCCCTCATTTTTAAAAATGATGAGCGAACCTGAGTATTATTTCACCTACTTCTGGCCCCTCAAAACCGACCCTTTGAAACCTGATGGCATTAATTATATAGTCCAATCCTCGTCGCATGGCATCGGTTGGTATTTTATAGCCTTTTCCGCCTTGATGACCTTCGTGGGCGTCCCGATTTTGACTTATTTTTATGGAAAACGCTGGTATTGCTCTTGGGTATGCGGCTGCGGCGGCTTGGCTGAAACGGTCGGCGACCCCTTTCGGCACCTATCCGACAAGAGCCTCGGTGCATGGAAATTTGAACGTTGGATGATTCACAGCGTCTTGATTTTTGTAACGCTGACGACTATTTTGCTGTGGGCAAATTCATATATGCAAGGTGCACTTTTGGGCAGCCTTTCAATGGGATTTTCAAAAACGTACGCTTTTTTAATTGGTTCTATTTTTTCAGGTGTCATCGGCACTGGCTTTTATCCGATATTGGGTAGCCGCTCATGGTGTCGTTTTGGTTGTCCGCAAGCGGCGATTTTAGGTATTTTTCAAAGGAAAAAATCAAAATTTAGGATTACAACGAATGGCGGTCAATGCATCAGTTGCGGCAATTGCTCCACTTATTGCGAAATGGGGATTGATGTTCGGGCGTATGCTCAGAAAGGGCAAGACATTGTACGTGCCTCATGCGTCGGTTGTGGGATTTGCTCGGCAGTTTGTCCACGCGGCGTTTTGAGATTGGAAAACAGTGATTTGGATATTGATACACGGGCAGATGAAAAGAGAGCGATTCATATAAAAGATGGAAAATTTGAGGTGATGTAGGTGTTTGAGCCACGAATTTTACGAATTGACGAATATTTGCTAATTGAGATTTCGACAATTATGTATCAACATCTAAATTCGTTAATTCGTAAAATTCGTTAATTCGTGGCTCAATACACATAGTAAGGCAATTAAACTATTTGAATAAAATTGTGTTTAATCCTCATAAGTCATTGAAATTCAACCATTTAAAGAAAGTAAATTATGTGGAAATGGTATGATAGTCATATCACAAAAATTGAAACCGAAACACCAGCGACCAAACGCTTTTGGGTAGAAGTGCAAGGCGAGGAAGCCATTAATTTTGAAGCAGGGCAATTTGTCACGATGGATTTACCCATTTCAGACAAGCGGCTCAAGCGGTGGAGGAGTTACAGCATCGCCAATGCCCCCAATACTGAGGGGGGGCGTGAGTTAGAATTTTGTATTGTCAAAGCAGAAAATAGTACGGGCGGCTCTAAGTTTTTTTTTGAAGAAGCTGCCGTCGGCACACCTATTCGCTTCAAAGGTCCCGATGGCACATTTACCCTCAAACAACCTTTGGAGAATCGCGACCTTGTTCTCATCTGTACAGGCACGGGCGTTGCACCCTTTCGCAGCATGATTTGGGATATTCATAACCACCAAATACCGTATAAAAGTATTCATTTGATTTTCGGAACACGCTATGAAAAGGATATTTTATACCGCGCTGAATTTGAAGAATTAGAAAAAAAGTTACACAACTTTAGATATGATGTCGTGCTCTCTCGTGAGCCAAATTGGAAGGGTTGGAAAGGCTACGTCCACGAAATTTATATGCATGAATATCATGAAAAACGACCCGATGTAGATTTTTACATCTGCGGTTGGTCGAATATGATTGATGATGTGGTGGCTAAATTGATGGTTGATTTGGGGTATGATAAATCTCAGATTCATTATGAGCTTTATGGATAGTTAAAATAGTACACAATAAACCTTCGAGGTTTTTAAAACCTCGAAGGTTTGTTCAACTTATTAATATGCACTATACCGATACCCCATATTCCCTCAAAGCATCATTCAACGACACTTTTTTATCCGTACTCGGCGACCGTTTTCCAATAATCAAGGCACATGATACTTGATATTCTCCTGCTGGAAATTGTTTAGGATAAGTACCTGGAATCACCACCGAACCCGCTGGCACTCTGCCTTTATAAACCACTGGTTCTGAACCAGTTACGTCAATAATATGCGTGGACATGGTCAAACAGACATTCGCTCCCAACACAGCCTCACGCCCTACATGCACTCCTTCGACGACGATACAACGCGAGCCAATAAAGCAATCATCTTCAATAATAACTGGAGCCGCTTGCACAGGTTCAAGAACGCCACCGATACCAACGCCGCCACTCAAATGAACATTTTTACCAATTTGAGCGCATGAACCGACCGTCGCCCACGTATCTACCATCGTGCCGCTGCCTACATATGCGCCTATATTCACGTAAGAAGGCATCATAATGACACCACTTTCGAGGAACGCACCATAGCGGGCAATCGCATGAGGCACTACTCGAACGCCTTGCTTGGCATAGTCTTTTTTCAAAGCCATTTTGTCATGAAATTCAAAAGGACCGACTTCGATTGTCTCCATTTTTTGAATGGGAAAATACATAATCACGCCTTTTTTAACCCAATCATTGACTTGCCAATCGCCCCCCTCAGTTGGTTGAGCCACGCGCAATTGTCCTTTATCCAATAGTTCAATCATCTCGCGGATGGCATCTTGAGTGGATTGTTCTTTCAATAATTCGCGGTTGTCCCAAGCCGCTTCAATGGTATTTTTTAAATGATTCATCTAAATTTTAATTTCTAAATTGTTGATAATTAATGAGTTATAAAAAATATTTAAGCAAATTGAAAGGCTGCATCTTTTAATGCCATAATCAATTTGGCATTTTCAGAAGGTACGCCAACAGTAATTCTGAGACAATCTTCGCACAGCACAACAGTATGTCTATTTCGCACGACAATCTCTTTTTTCAACAAATAGTTGTATAAAGCATTTGCCTGCCGAACCTTGACGAGTAGAAAATTAGCGTCCGAAGGATACACTTTTTCGACCACATCCAACCCCCTCAGTATTTCTGCCATTTTACCCCGTTGTTCAAGGATTTCAGCCACTTGTTCATTCTTTTTTTCTACATTTTTTAAGGCATCTAAGGCGGCTTGTTGCGTGAGTTGATTGACATTATAAGGTGGCTTTACCTTATTCATCAAATCAATAATTTCTTTTGAAGCGAACGCCATTCCCAAGCGAATACCTGCCAAACCCCATGCTTTTGAAAACGTTTGCATCACCACAAGATTTGGAAAAGTGCCAATCCACTCGCTGCAACTCGGATGCTTAGAAAAATCGGAATATGCTTCATCTACCACCACAATTCCTTTGAAATGATTAATTAAATTCAAAATCAAACCCGATTCAATGGCATTCCCCGACGGATTATTGGGGCTGCAAATAAACAAAATTTTTGAGCGTTCATTCGCACCCCTTAATGCTTTTTGCTTCACCACGCTTTGGCATGGCAGTATTTCTTCAATTTTTGGCTGAAAATTTTCATCCAAATTTATTTTAATCACCTCCACACCGCAGGTATCCGCGCTCACTTGATACATGCCATAAGTCGGTGGGAGCGTAATAATATTGTCCACACTCGGCTCGCAAAATATGCGCATCAATACATCAATCACTTCATCCGAGCCATTGCCCAAGAAAATATTTTCAGGAGCTACTTTTTTTATTGCCGACAATTCCTTTTTGACAGCCCAAGCCAAAGGGTCGGGATAGCGATTCAAACCAGTGTCGTAAGGGTTTTCATTGGCATCTAAAAAGACGGAAGCCGTGCCTTTAAATTCATCGCGAGCGGATGAATATGGCTTCATATCTAAAATATTTTTACGAACTAATTGATTGATATTCATTGATTTATGATTTTATTGAACCCTATTTTAAGCAAAATGATGAATTTGAAATTTGTTTCGGAATTATCTATTGGAAAAGAATCATAAAGAGTCCAGAGGACTCTCACGTTTGTAGAATGATAAACGAGCCTCACTTTCTATGAGTCCGGAGGACTCACACGTTTGTTGCAAAACCTATAAAGGTATGAGTCCTCTGGACTCAAAGTCCATTTTTAGATTACTTTCTACAAACGTGCGAGTCCTCTGGACTCATTTTAAGGATTTTGTAGAAAATTCTCATTGATTTTGTAAAAGCATAGTTAAGTATATACTGTAGGTTTTAAATACCTCATAGGTTTGTGCAATTTTCCAATTATTAGATAATTCCGATTTGTTTAATTAAAATTAACTTAAACTTTCCAAAAATATTGAAGGCTCATATCCTGCTCCCAGCCCAATTTTTCATAAAGTTTTTGAGCAGGATTATCGGCGTCGGTTTGTAGATACAAGCCTTTGCTTTCCGTTTGTCGAGCAAAATCTTTAGCATGTTCTAATATCTGTGCACCTACATTTTTACCTCGCTGATTGTCCAAAACAAAAAGGTCATTTAAAATCCAACTTCTTTGAAGTGTAACGGACGAAAACGTCGGGTACAATTGCGTAAATCCCACAATCGTATCGCCTTCAAAAGCGACGAAAATAACCGATTCTAAGGCAATTATGCGCTCTTTCAAAAATGATTTGGCTGAATTTATATCACCATTTTGCTTATAGAATTGGCGGTACAAATCGAAGATGTGAGCCAATTTATCTAAATGCCGTAAGTCTGTAATTTGTTGAATATCAATCATTTAGGATAATTTTTAACGTTTCCAATCTAATAGACACTGCCCTCGCATGAGCATCCAATTGCTCTGCCTCAGCCATCGCTATCACCGCTGCGCCAATATTTTTTAACCCCTCAGTATCCAGCCGCTGATAAGTGATTTTTTTAACAAAACTATCCACCGAAACACCTGAGTAGGCTTTCGCATAACCATTCGTCGGCAGCGTATGATTCGTACCAGAAGCATAATCTCCCACTGATTCGGGCGAATAATGACCGATGAAAACTGAGCCTGCATTCACCACTTGCTCCGCTAAATCATCTGCATTTTGAGTGGAAAGTATGAGATGTTCGGGGGCATAATAATTAGAAATTGCCATCGCTTCGGCATCATCTTCTACAATTATGGCAACGCTATTGTCTAAGGCTTGGCGGGCAATATCTGCCCGATTGAGCGCAAGTAATTGATTATCAATATGTTGCAAAATATTTTTTACAATCATATCATTATAAGCCACGAGGACAACTTGACTATCCACACCATGTTCCGCTTGAGACAATAAGTCAGCCGCTACGAAAGTAGGGTTCGCGGAATCATCGGCAATGACCATCACTTCGCTCGGTCCCGCTGGCATATCGATGGCAACCCCCTCAGTATTGATGAGCTGTTTCGCCGCCGTAACGTACTGATTGCCCGGTCCAAAAATTTTATAGACTTGCGGCACCGACTCAGTGCCATAAGCCATTGCTCCTATCGCTTGAACACCGCCAATTTTATACACTTTAGAAATACCGACGGATTGAGCAGCAAATAAAATAGCTGGGTGAATCACCCCATCCGCCTTGCAAGGCGTGCATAAAATCACCTCTTTACAACCCACCAATTGTGCTGGAACGCCGAGCATCAAGACCGTCGAAAACAAGGGAGCCGTGCCGCCTGGGATGTACAAGCCCACTTTTTCAATGCCGACACTTTTGCGCCAGCATTTTATCCCCGTCATTGTTTCGATGATTTCAGGTTCAGATAATTGTCGTTTGTGAAAACGCTCAATATTGCTTTTAGCCAATAAAATAGCATTTTTTAGATGCGTATCCAATTGATTTTCAGCGAGTTGAACTTCATTTTCTGAAACTTCAAATTCTGTTAAATCAAAATTGTCAAATTGTAAAGCATATTTTTTAAGCGCAGCATCACCATTTATTTTAATATCGCTGAGTATATTTCTGATAGAACCAAACAGCGATGTGGTGTCTATCGCAGGACGCTTCAAGACAGTGGCGTAATCGCTTGGATTGAGATTTTTATATATTTTCATTTAAACAATCATTTTTTCAATAGGCACTACCAAAATTCCTTGCGCACCCGCCTCTTTCAAATCATCTATCACATCCCAAAAAGTTTCTTCATTCAAAACGGAATGAATCGCCGACCACCCCTCAGTCGCGAGTGGTACTATCGTCGGGCTTTTCATGCCAGGCAGGACTTTGACAATGTTCGGAATGGACTCATTTGGCGCATTCAAAACGACATATTTATTGCTTTTAGCCGTCATCACGGCATTGATGCGGAACAATAATTTGTCTAAAATTCGACATCCCTCAGCATCAATATTTCGATTAGCCACCATCACCGCTTCGGATTTCATAATCACTTGCACCTCCTTCAAACCATTGCTCAAGAGTGTACTGCCCGAGCTAACAATATCGCAAATGGCATCAGCCAAACCAATATTGGGGGCTATTTCTACCGAGCCACTAATCTCATGCACCTCTGAAATAATGCCGTTTTCAGTGAGGTATTCGTTGAGGATATTGGGGTAAGATGTGGCTATTTTTTTATTCATAAAGTATTGAATACCAGCATATTGCTCCGATTTTGGCACTGCCAATGACAAGCGACATTTACCGAAATCCAACCGACGAATAATGTCAATTTTCGCTTGACTTTCTACCACAACATTCTCTCCCAAGATACCCAAATCAGCGATGCCATCCTGCACATATTCGGGAATATCGTCGTCGCGTAGGAACAACACATCGAGGGGAAAATTGGAAGCGGAAGCCAACAAAGCCGACTTACCATTTTTTACATCGATGCCACATTCTTTAAGGATGCCGAGCGATACTTCGCTGAGGCGACCCGATTTTTGAATGGCGATTTTTAGTCTTTTACTCATTTTTAAAATATTGATAATCAATGCGGATAATGAGTTTGCCGAATGCATTCCTTCGGAAGAAAATGCCGTTAGGCATGGCATATCGGTAAAAAAAATCAAAAGCACGTTAAAGTGGCGTAGCCACGATATATTCTAATTAAATATATCGTCCCTATGGGACTTTCAACAGATTTTTCACCACTTTCTACCGATATTATATGCCTAACGGCATTTTCTTCCGAAGGAATGCATTTGGCAAAACCATTATTCGCACAATCAGTGGTTAATAAAATTTTACCTAAAACGAAAAGAGGCTTACCTTGTAAATGGTAAGCCTCTTTTAGAGAATTTTTATAAAATATTTAATCTTATTTTATAAAACGCCATCACCATTTGCTGTGTTCGAGCAATCCAAAACGGTGATGATGTTTCTTTAAATTCATATTTTTTGACAGCTAATAATTTTTAAAAAAGAAAGTGCCTGAACGAGTCAGGCACTTATTTGAAAGAAAATTAGGTGGTGAAAGAGGGAATCGAACCCCCGACACAAGGATTTTCAGTCCTTTGCTCTACCGACTGAGCTACTTCACCGATAGTTAGATTCAATTTTTATTAATCCAGCGATTTCACCATGTTCGCTTCTCTTCCAAAAGCGGTGCAAAGGTAAAAGGGATTTCATAAAAAGCAAATAGTTTTCAATTCTTTTTAAAAATAATTTTACCTTGCTTGCAAATTTGAAAAATATGAAACTCAAACCTTGGCAAATCATCGGTATTCCTTTCGGCTTATTAGCTGTTCTTTTTTTCGCTCTGCCTTATATCGTGCATGATAGCGATTGGGCAAAATGGGGTATTCTTCCTTTTCTCATTTTAGCTGTGGCGTATGTCATGGCACCACAGATTAATTGGTGGTGGTATAAACGCAATCCGCCCCCGTTAGACATTAAAATTCAACGGTTTATAGATGATTATTTTTTATTTTATCAAAAATTGTCACCTGAATTGAAGCAGCGTTTTAGAGAACGGACAGCCCTTTATCTACTCGGTAATGAGTTCATTCGACCTGTGCATCCTGAAGATCCTGATGCGGCGGCTAATAGAAAAATGGTGCCTTTAGACCTCAAAGCGGCGGTGGCAGCGATGGCAGTACAAGTGACTTTTGGGAAAAATAATTTTTTGACAGGTAAATTTGAAAACATCATTATTTACCCACATCCCTTTCCTACCCCTCAGTATGGCGATGTTTTTCATACTTCTGAAATATATGAACCAGATGGCGTGATACTTTTTGCCTCTGATATTCTGACAAAGGGATTTAATACTCCACAAGATTTTTTCAGCGTGGGCTTGTACGAGTTTGCGCGTATTTTTCGCCTCTTGAACCCCTCAGTATCGTATCCAATTTTGGACGAAAAAGCTTGGGATGATTTTGAACGCGTGAGTGGTATCAGTCGCCCTAAAATTGAAGCAACTCTTAATTTAACAGATATTGACCTCTGGGGTGTTGCCGTATTTAATTTTTATTCGTTTCCCGCAAGATTTCAAAAATTACTGCCTGATTTGTACCAATTTATGTCCAATATTTTCAACATGAATCCAAGCAATGAGGCGAATCCTGTCTTGAATTATTAGCATTCTTTTTTGTTAAAACATTGAATTTCAATTGATTAGCTTAAAATTAACAATTTGTTTTAAAATAAAATCACCCCTTACTTTCCCAAAATGTTGTTAAAAAATATAGCTCGTTTTACAAATTCTTTTCGAGGGCTTCCGCGCGAAGTTTGGCTCTTATCGACAGTTAGTTTAATAAATCGAAGTGGTGCGATGGTTATTTGTTTCCTCACACTTTACTTGACCCAAGCTCTGCATTTTAATATAAGAGACGCTGGATATATTATGTCATGCTTTGGCGTTGGCTCTATTGCAGGGGCATTTTTAGGCGGTTTTATGACCGACCGTTTTGGCTACTATCGGGTGCAATGGGTGACACTTATGATGCACGGCGTGTCGCTTTTGATAGCCCTTTTTCTACGCGATTTTTGGCATTTATGCATTGGGTTGTCATTTGTAGGCATAGCTGCCGAAGCGTTTCGTCCTGCAAATACTGTTGCCATCAAGCTGCATAGCACAGAGGCGACGCGGACACGCTCTATGTCGCTTATGCGTGTAGCGGTGAATTTAGCGATTTCATTTGCCTTAATTGTCGGTGGATTGCTCGTCGCTTTGGGTTGGGAATGGCTATTTATTGTAGATGCTTTGACTTGTTTTGGCGCAGCAGCAATGATTATTTTTAAATTGAAAGAAAAAGAAGAAGCATCAGTTGAAAATCAAGGTAAACAAATACCCCCTCAGTATAATACTCAAAAATCAAGTAAAATACAAGCAAAATCACCGTATTTTGATAAAAAATACCTTCTTTTTGTGATTTCGACATTTATCGGAGCGACTGTTTTTATGCAAATTATGTGGACAGTACCCGTTTTTTTCAAGCAAGTTTATGGTTGGAATGAAGCGACAATTGGCATCATGAGTGCCATCAACGGCATCGCTGTCATGACTCTCGAAATGCCACTCATTTATCGCATTGAAAACAAACGCCCACCGATGTGGTTTGTACGCTTGGGTATTTTATGCTACGCAGTTTCTTATTTAGCCTTCACGTTGCCAGCTTCTATGTCTTGGTTTTTAGCGGCTTTTTATATGATTATTATTTCCTTCGGTGAAATTTTCGTTATGCCTTTTAGCACCAGTTGGGCAACTAAACAAGGCAGCCAAGAACGTCAAGGTCAGTACTTGGCACTTTATACAATGGCTTATTCCATTTCAAATGTTGTCGCCCCAATGGTGGGTACGCAGGTGATAGCGGCATTTGGTTATACAGCTTTGTGGTGGATTTTGGTGGGTTTGAGTGGCATATCATTTACAGGTTTTTTGTATTTAGGAAAAAAGACAAGTTAAAACATTTTATTTAAAACAAATTTTAATTTTGCCAAAACAAATTTAATTCTAAATCAAGTTAAAATTAAGCACAAAATTTTTATTTAAACAATTTGTGTTTAAATTTTTATCACCATAAAAGTTACAAAACTTGCAATATTTTTCAATCAAAGCATTTTTATCGGGCATTCCGATTGGATTTCTGTTCAGTTTTGCGCTTGGTCCAGTCTTTTTTACCATCATCAAAACGAGCCTTGAACGCGGTTTTCGCTCAACTATACCTATCACGGCTGGTGTCATATTGGCTGATTTGGTATTGCTCGGATTGGCATATTCGGGTGTACAGGCTTTTATTCCTGAAGGCGTTGACTTTTCTTTTTGGGCAGAATTAGGCGGCGGATTATTTTTGATAACGCTCGGTATTATTACTATTTTCAACCGCAGTAAAGTTGCTCAACCCAAAGACATCAGCTTGACAACTCTCATTTTTCAAAATCTTTTCAAGGGTTTTCTTCTCAATATTCTGAATCCAACAAATTTTATGGAGTGGGTGGGTACAGTGGGCGTTTTGAAAACGAAATACCATTTTGAAACGTATCAAAACATTAGTTTTTTCACAGGCGCATTACTATGTGCTACGATTACGAGCTTGGCTATTTCCTATTTTGCAGCCCGCCTTAGGAAAGTGTTGACAGAGAAAGTATTGCGATATATCAATATTGGGTCAGGTATTTTATTTTTAGGATTTGGTATTTGGCTGTTGATTAGCCGATATGTTTAATTCTTTCTCCAAGTCGAAAGAATAGACACCCCAACAGGCAATTTGATAAAATTTTTAAGGAAAATATTTTCAGATTTGAAGATATTGTAAAAAAATGAATTGATGAAGCCCCCCCTCAGTACACCGAAGTCGGAAGCCGTTTCCGAAGCCGTTTTTTTCTTTTTGAAAGGGGAAATTTTTGAAATCAATCGAAAAGTAGCGATGGGAAAAAATAACCAAAAATTAAAATACGAATGAAAGATATTTTCATCAGTTTTGCCAAACACACCCCTCAGTATCCGAGCCGTATAGCGTCTAAAATGATGATTCACGACATCATGTTCAGACCATAAAAACATATAAGCGGGCACCGTTACACATATCACACCGCCTTTTTTACACACGCGCCGCATTTCCATCACTGCCAAATAATCGTCTGAAACATGCTCGATGACATCAAAAGCGCAAACCAAATCAAACGCCTCTTCATCAAAAGGCAATTCGAGAATTGAGCCATTCACTATAGGGATTTTGAGGTTTTCATGAACAAATTCGTAGCATTCTTTATCATATTCCAAGGACATGACCTCTCCAAATTGCATCAAAAGTTCGGATGAACGACCTGTTGCTGCACCAATATTTAAAATTTTCAAGTCTTTTTTTCCTTTAAAAATTTTATCAATATGGCTCATCAAAATATCAGCCCGAGCCTGAAACCACCAATGCGAGCGTTCGAGATGATAATATTCTTTATAGTAATTTTTTTCCATCGTATTTAAATCAGGGGTTAAACCTGTTGCTTATTTTTATTGTGAAAAGCAATCGCTAATCGAAGTTGATCGAAAGGAAATATCTCTGTAAAATAATCATAAATATCCCTCAATTTATATGGCTCTTCAAATTTAGGCAAAGCTTTGGTAATAGTATCTAAATCTTTTGCATTTATAAATTGATGAATATCAATGTCTTCGCCTTCTTCATA
>JAYTUY010000129.1:0-22118 GCA_043744275.1 Saprospiraceae bacterium | reverse complement strand
TTTCATTATCAATTCTTTATGGTTTGGTCACTACAAAGTTATTGATATTTACTTTACTTCTTACTTCTGCTTTTTAACCCAATATTCGCATTAATAGTTAATATTGATTTTTGGACAAAACTAATGTGTTGTTTGAATTTTGTGGCGTTTTTACAAAATTTCGTACTTTCGCCGCGAAAAAAACATTTACCGACATGTTGCGCCTCCAGCGCATATTCAATTACTCATTACTCATTACCCATTACCCATGTAAAGCTATGATAGATTATATAAAAGGTAACATTGCATTTAAAAATCCCACTTTTGTTGTTGTTGAAACGGCAGGCGGCGTCGGTTATCGCATCAATATCAGCTTGAATACTTACGCAAAGATAGAATCGTCGGAGAAAGTGATTTTGTTGACGTATTTGCAAATACGTGAAGATGCCCATGTGCTTTTCGGTTTTGCAGAGGAGACAGAGCGGACGCTTTTTACGCAACTGATTTCGGTGTCGGGCGTGGGTCCAGCTACGGCTCAAATTCTTTTATCGGGCATGAGTGCGGATGAAGCGCGGGCGGCTATTTTATCAGAAAATGAAGTGGCTTTTAGCAAAGTGAAAGGGATAGGACCCAAAACGGCTAAACGCATTATTTTGGATTTGAAAGATAAAATCAAAAAAGAGGGCGGAGAAAATGTGATAAATTTCGCTCATACGGGCAATACGATACGCGACGAAGCGTTATCAGCATTGGTCTCATTGGGTTTTGTCAGGATGAACGTCCAAAAAGTATTGAATAAAATACTTCAAGAACAACCGAACGTAAAAACCGTAGAAGAACTTATAAAAACTGCTTTAAAACAATTGTCATAAGGTTAATTGAGAATTGAAAATTGAGAATTGAGAATTGAAAGTTGAGAATTGAGAGTTGAAAGTTGAGAGTTTCAACTATCAATTCTCAACTTTCAACTTTTTAACTAATGTTAAATAAATAACCAACTAAAATTTTTACTACAGGGCAGTACGTTTAAGAAGTTGTGATAAAAACCTGGTGAAAACTCGATTTTTAGACCTTATAAAAACTGTCTTTTTTGAAACCCAACGCTCCCATGCTGATTCTAAACTTGATATGAACAGAAAGATTTACTTACTCGGCTTTATCCTCATTTTGCTCGGTACTGCATCCAAAACCTTTGCTAATAACGCTCCTTCCTCCGAATGGATGCCTTCGGCAAAAGGATCTAACACGGATAATGATACCATTCCATTACGCAACCGCTCAGGTGATTACCTTAGAGATTCGGTTACGAACCCTTTTAACCTCCGCGACCCGAGCTTCATCGAGAAAAAGGTGGAATACGACCCCCTCAGTAATAGATACATTATTACTGAAAAAATCGGTGATGATTATTACCGAACGCCTATTTCCATGACTTTTGAAGAGTATTCTCGCTGGAAAGCCAAGCAGCAGGAGAGCGAATACTTTGAGCGGCTGGCAGGTTTGAGTAAAAAACGCGGCGGTGAATCTATTGACCCCTTGTCGAAAATCGACTTTTCAGCGACTCAAAATAATAAGCTGAAAATGCTCCTCAAATCGGTGGGTACGAACGGCAAGTTGCCCGAAGTGCCAAAGGTGGATGTGAAAAAAATGGGCGACAACCTCATCGGCTTGATTTTCGGCGACCCTCCGACGGTGGATATTCGCCCGCAAGGTCAGATTGACTTGACTTTGGGTGGTGATTATCGCTATTTCGGAAACCCTGTGTTGCCTACATATGCGCGCACATCAGGCGGTTTGCTTTTCAATATGGACATTCAGATGAACGTAACGGGTAAAATCGGTGAGAAACTGAACCTCAATACGTCATTCAACAATAAGGCGACATTTGATTTTGATAATATCATGAAACTCAATTACAACTCCAATGTGTGGGGCGAGGACGATATTATCAAATCCATAGAAGCAGGTAATGTGAACCTACCACTGAGGGGTACATTAATTCAAGGCAGTCAAAACCTTTTTGGTATCAAAACGGAATTGCAATTTGGTTATTTGCGTTTGACCGCATTGGCTGCACAGCAACGCAATCGTCGTCAGAATATATCAGTTCAAGGTGGTAGTCAATTCCAAACTTTTAATGTACCCATTGATCAATATGATGAAAATCGCCATTTTTTCCTTTCTCATTTTAATAGAAATACTTTTGAAGGGGCATTAAAATCATTGCCTTTGATTAATAGCCAATTTTCCATTACAAAAATGGAAGTATGGGTTTCTAATGAGCGAAATGAAGATAGAGAAATCCGTCAAATCGTGGCTTTAGCAGATTTGGGTGAAGGCGATGATGCAGTTTTGACGAATCCTCGGGCTGTGAGAAGAACGCCTGGAGCACCTAAAGATTTTACCAATACCTACACTTTGCCAACGAACAAAGCCAATGATTTGTATAATTTAATCAAAGATTCAGTCAAGACTCGTCGAATAGATCAAGCCATCACTGTTTTAGAAGGTCCAGGTTATGGCTTATCGCAAGGGCGAGATTTTATAAAAAGAGCCGCCAAGCGTTTGCAACCAAGTGAATATACTTTTCATCCAAAATTGGGTATTATTTCCTTGAATAATGTTGAGCGTCAGCAAGTTGTGGGTGTATCATTTCAATATTTTTACAACGGACAAGGACCTTTCCAAGTCGGTGAATTTGCGGAAGACGTGAATGCTTATACGGGCAGCGATAGCGTAGGTCAGGTTCTATTTGTGAAGATGTTGAAAAATACGGTACAATTGACGAATGCGCCTTTATTTGATTTGATGATGCGCAATATTTATTCCGTCGGGGCTTACGTGACGAACCCTCAGGATTTGCAATTGGATATTATTTATCAAGATGCGGGTACTGAAAAAGCAGAAAAACGCGCTTTGCCTGAGATTAGACAAGTGCCATTGTTGAGGCTTCTCAATCTTGATCGTTTGAATGTAGTCGGCGACCCTCAGCCTGATGGACAATTTGACTTTATTCCTGATGTGACAATCAATACTCGGAACGGGCGCATTATGTTCCCTGTTTTAGAGCCTTTCGGTAGTTCACTCAAAGCAAAAATTGGAGAAATTACAAGTGATACAACCATCGCAGCCAAATATACTTATCAAGAGTTGTATGATTCAACGCTTTTCCGAGCGCAAGAGCGTCAGGAGAAAAACCGTTTTTTCATACGTGGGCGAGTGAAATCCTCAGCGAGTAATCGGATTCAATTAAATGCTTTCGGTTTAAGACCGGGTGCGGTGACGGTGACAGCAGGTGCGTTTCAATTATTGGAAGGTGTGGATTTTGCGATTGACTATGGAACGTCTGTTTTGACAGTCTTGAATCCATCTTATGTAGCACCGAATATTCCTATCAACGTCTCATATGAAGACAATGCATTCTTCGGGCTACAAACCCGAACCATGTTGGGTTTGAGAGCCGATTATCAAGTCAAAAAGAATTTTAACGTTGGGGCTACTATCATGAATATGTTTGAGCAGCCTTATACGCGCAAGGTCAATTTTGGAGATGACCCTATCAATAATAAAGTATATGGTTTAGACCTTAATTTTACAGAAGATGCGCCTTGGCTCACTAAATTAGTAGATAAAATACCATTTATTCAAACAAAAGAGCCTTCAAAAGTTACTTTTTCAGCAGAAACGGCTTTAATGCAACCAGGTCACTCGAAAGCCATCAACGTTGGAAACGATAAAGGTGGTGCGGTCTATTTAGATGATTTTGAAGGCAGTAGTAGCCCATTTTCATTGTCTTCTCAACCGGGCATTTGGGCATTAGCCAGTATTCCACAAAAGCACCCGCTTTGGCCCGAGTCAACAAGAGATTCAGTTTTTTCAGGTGTGAATAGAGCTTTGTTGAATTGGTATCGTATTGACCAATCGGTAACAAGGGATAATAATATTTATACTTCTCCTGTTAGCCAAAAAGAAGTATTTCCGAATAGATCATTAACTGACCTTCAAACAGATTACTTGCCAACTTTTGATCTCACATACTATCCCAGACTGAGGGGTCCCTATAATTTTGATATTCCTGCACCAGGATATTCTTCAATATCAAGAGGATTGAATGGAGGTGGTGGATTGACGGCACCAGAAACTCGTTGGGCAGGTATTATGCGGGGTATCACTACGCCCGATTTTGAAGCAGCGAATGTGGAGTATATTGATTTTTGGATGCTTGACCCCTTGCTCGATGCTGCCACAGCGGACAATAAAGGCACTCTCCTTTTGCATCTCGGTGATATTTCAGAAGATATTTTGAAAGATGGTCGTAAATTTTATGAAAATGGTCTGCCAACAACCGCTAATCCAGAACTCAAAGTTGATAGAAGTCGTTGGGGAAAGATTCCTCGTACTGAAATTCCTTTACCTAATTCATTTTCTGCGGATGATAATGAGCGCAAGCAACAGGACATTGGTTTTGATGGTTTGAATGATGATGGGGAGAGAAGCTATTTTACAGATTATTTGAATAAAGTTAGAGGTTTGGCAGCATTTGAAGAAATTAATAAAGACCCAGCCAATGATGATTTTAAATATTATAACGATAAAGACTTTGCTACTGGGTCATCTACTTTAGATAGGTATAAAAAATTCAATGGACCTGAGGGCAACTCTCAAAATACAGGCAATCAAATTCAATCTTCTACCAATATTCCCGATGCTGAGGACGTGAATAGAGACAACTCATTTGAAGAAAATGAAGCGTATTTTGAATATAAAATACCAATTAACCCAAGCCCTGCGGGCAAAGGGATTGATACGCGCAATCTCAATTTTTATATAGAAAGTCTTACCTCGGGCGAACGGACATGGCATCACTTCCGTATTCCTGTTGATAAATACGATAAAAAATATGGTGAAATCAATGATTTTAGAAGCATTCGTTTCACAAGGATGATTGTTAAAGATTTTACTGAAAGAGCAACTTTCCGCTTTGCCAAATTTGACCTCATTCGCAATCAATGGCGTCGGTATAAACCCGACCGCAATGCCGACGGCTTTAGCATAGGCAATAATAATGATGTTAATTTTATGGAACTCAACTCCGTTAACATTGAAGAAAATAGTAAAAAATTACCTTTCAATTATGTAATTCCACCAGGTATTCAGCGAGAAGCTATTTATAACAGTATTTCTGCAAATGCTCAACAAAATGAGCAGTCATTGGGTATCACTTTGAAAGGCTTGCCATCGAAAAAAGCGCGGGCTGCCTTCAAATTATTTACTATGGATATGCGTATCTACGAACGCCTCAAAATGTTCGTACACGCTGAAAGTACTGAGGGGGTGAGCTTGAGTGGTAAAACGTGCGTATTTATGCGGATTGGTACAGACTTCGAGCGCAATTATTATGAAATTGAAATGCCTTTAACAATGTCTGATGTCGATAAGGCAGGTCCCCCGCCAGGTCCTTCTTCTACACAAGGGGCAAATTACGACCGATATGCGAATGAAGTTTGGAATTCAAATAATACCTTCGATTTCCTCTTACATGATTTGATTCAAGCCAAAACAGAAAGGAATGTAAAAGGTGTTCCCCTTGGCGATACCTATACTTTTATCAATCCTGATAAGCCAATGACTAAAATAAAAGTACGCGGCAATCCAGATATTGGGCAGGTAAAAGGGGTTATGGTCGGGGTTATTAACAAAGACGATATTCCTCACGATGTCGAATTGTGGATAAATGAGTTACGGGCTACAGGTTTGAATGAAGCTGGCGGTGCTGCTGCCATTGCTCGTACTGATTTTAAATTAGCGGACTTTGGAAATTTGAGTGTTTCAGGCAATTATTTGGGCATTGGATATGGGGCTATTGACCAACGGGTACAACAACGCAGCCGAGAGCAAGTAACGGAATTGAACCTAACTGGTAATTTTGAATTGGGGAAATTCCTCCCTCAAACGTCAGGTATTCGTATTCCGTTCACTGCTCAATATGCTAAAAATATACGCACCCCTGAGTATGATCCATATGATTTGGATGTTAAATTGAAAGAAAGATTGGCAGCTGAAACTAATCGCGATACGCGCGATTCCATCAAGTTCAATGCTCAAACGGTTCAAACCATCAAGGGATTTGGCTTCAATAACGTGCGTAAAGACCGTGTCGGCACGGGTAAGCCACAACCCTGGGATATTGAAAATCTCAGCGTTTCATATGGTTTTACGGAGTTGGAGCGCAGAGATCCGCTCGTATTAAGCGATGATCGAAAAGATTATAAAGGCAGTTTGGATTATACATTCTCTCGTGAGCCTTTATATATCACACCTTTTAAAAATGTCATTAAAAATGATACAATTCTGAGATATACTAAATTATTCTCAGAATTTAATTTCAATCCAATACCCAACTCTTTTGGTTTTAATACCATACTTGACCGTCAGTTGAATACCACTCAGTATCGTTTCTCGGGAGAGGATGATGCGTTCAATACTTTTTATCAACGCCGTTTTGGTTGGGATAGAAACTACAACATGCAATGGGATTTAAGTCGCGGTCTGAAATTTAATTTTGATGCTAAAAACTTTGCCATCATTGATGAATTAAATGATTTCGATAAATTAGGTCGCCCGACGGATCCAGCTGCTAAAAAGGATTTTATTATGCAGAACCTAAAGGATTTTGGGCGGACTAAACGCTACGACCAAAACGTGAACTTGAATTATACGGTGCCTTTGCGGAGCATTCCTTTCATGGATTGGGTGACCGTTAGGGCAACTTATGGCGCATCTTATGGTTGGGAAGCCTTCGCCGTCAATGTTCAAAATGATGAGGATAAATTCGCTAATATTGGCAATTACATCAACAATAAGCAAAGCCGCCAAGTGACGGCTGATATGAATTTTGATAATTTATATGGCTATGTCAAATATTTAAAGAAAATACAAACCCCTAAACCACAGTTGCAACCGGGCGAGAAAAAAAGTAAGAAAGCCAAAACGGCAAACCCTGATGACCCCTCAGTATCAACGCCTAAAATGAATCTCCCAACGGCTGCTGCTGATTCAGTTAAAGGGAAAAAGAAAAAACGCGAAACGGAATATGAGCCAGGACTTGCCGAACGCATCCTCATTCGTCCATTATTGACCTTGAGAAAGGCACGTTTAAACTACTCAGAGCAGTTTAGTTCGTATGTGCCAGGCTTTATGGCTCAAGCGCGCTTGTTTGGTATGCAAGACCTTTCGTCGCCAGGTTGGGACTATATTTTAGGAGTTCAACAAGCAGACGATAATTGGCTTGATCAAGCTCGTCAACGCAATTGGATTTCAAGAGATATTCGCCAAACGCGACCTTTATTGAATAATTATACTCAAACCATTGACGCCCGAATCACGCTCGAGCCGTTTCAAGACTTCCGTGTTGATGTGGATTTGAATAAAAATTATAATAAAAATCGCTCTCAAGAATTTAGAAATCCGACAGGTGATAATACCATTACCAGTATTCGCTCATTGAATCGTTTTGATAATGGCTCTTATACGGTTTCTTATTTTACACTCAATTCATTTTTCAAAAATATTGATGAAGTTTTTGACCAATTTAGTAGAAATAGGATTTCAGTTTCAAAATTATTGAATCCAACGGGTGCTGATCATCCTGATTATCCAGGCTACAAAACAGGCTTCGGACCCACGCATCAAGATGTGTTGATTCCCGCTTTCTTGGCAGCTTATACCAATAAAGATGTTAGCACCATTAATAGAGATGTTTTCAAGCAAAAACCAGCACTCAATTGGCGATTGACTTATAATGGCTTAGCGAAATTGCCAGGTTTGAATAAAATTTTCAACAATATCAGCATCACGCACGGCTATAAATCCACGCTGACTGTCAACTCATTCGCAACGGAAACGCGCTACGAAGCGGCGAATCCACAGAAGCCAACGGAAGAATCGAAGTTTGAATATTACAATCAATTTGATATTCCAACCATCGTCATCACTGAGCAATTTTCACCACTTTTGGGCATAGATGTGTCTATGAAAACGGGGGCTACTTTTGGTGCGAGTTATCGCAAGTCACGCAACCTCGGTTTGAGTATGAGTGATTCGCGTTTGCAGGAAACTAAGACTTCTGAGATTACTTTGAAATTTGGTCATCGCTTGAAAAATGTGTACATCAAATTCCTCGATTTTAATTTAGAAAAAAAGGAAACAGCTAAAGATAAAGCCAAAAAGAAAGAAGAGGAAAAGCGCAATGAGGTCATTGATACTCAAAATCCCGACCCCAATGCGCCGAAAGTGAAAAAGAAAAAAGAGCCGAAACCTAAAAAAGGCAACGACCTCGTTTTGAATTTTGACCTCTCTTTCAGGGATGATATTACTAAAAATCACCTCTTGGGGCAGGGTACAGATATTCCTTCGCGCGGTGCAAAAACGCTGCGTGTAGCACCATCCGCTACCTACACTCTTAATAAAAGGCTTGACCTACGGTTTTATGTGGATTACAATAAAATTCTACCATACACCACAGCGTCTTTTCCTTCTACCAACGCAACTGGCGGCTTCGTCATTACGTTTAAGTTGAATTAAGAAGCAGGGAATTCATTAACCGAATTGAAATATAATTTTAATTATCAACACCCTGATTTTTACTATCTGTAAAATTCAGGGTGTCTCGTTTAAATCAATATTAAGTCGAAATTCGTAAATGATTCATGTCAACACATAAATTAGTAAACGAATAATGGGTTGAAATAATCGCGGAGCGATTGAATATGAATAACCTTCGATGTAATCGGAGGGTTAAAGCGAAAAAGTGCTTTAACTGCGAAGCAGTTGAATGTAAAATAGTCAGTCATTGATAATATGCTAACATTCAACTGCTTCGCAGTTATGCCCTTTTTTTACAACATTATCCCCCTGATTAGATTAGCATCAGGGGTTATTCACATTCAATCGCTCCGCGATTATTTAACTCGTTATTCGCATTAATTCTAAAAACAATGAAAAAACTCATCTTCTTCATAGCATTAATCGCTTACAACCACCTTTCAGCCCAGCAGCTAAAAGCAACAGCCATACCTGCCGACCACAACGCAGGCGAAGTCCTATTTCAAACCGACGACACCCCCTCAGTATATGAGGTTCAAAATGCCATTTTCCCCAATAGTTTGACATCACAAAATGCTTCTTCCTTGAAAACTGTTTCTGAGGAAAGGCATATTTATAAAATGTCATTCGATGCCACTATTTATAATGAAAAGGATATTTTAAATAAAATAAAACAATATCCTAAAGTCAAAGCGGCTCAGTTCAATCATATTCCCCAATTGCGGGCAACGCCCAACGACCCATCTTACAAAGAACAATGGGGTTTACCCAAGATAGGCACCCCCTCAGTATGGGACTTCACAAAGGGCGGTTTGACGGCTTGTGGCGATACCATTGTCGTGGCGGTTTTAGATTTAGGTTTTGACATCAATCACAATGATTTGAAAAGCAATATCTGGCACAATCGTTTTGAAATCCCTAATAACAATATTGATGACGATAAAAATGGATACGTAGATGATTACAACGGTTTTAGCTTCAAAACCAATAATGATAGACACTCTCCCGAAGTGCATGGTACAAATTGCCTCGGTATTCTCGGCGCAACAGGCAACAATAATATAGGCATTGCGGGCGTCAATTGGAACATAAAAATGATACCCCTCAGTGTTTTTGATGATGAATCAATCGTAAAAGCCTATTTATATGCTCATGATTTGAGAAAAAAATATACTCAAACGGGTGGGCGAGAAGGCGCATATGTAGCCGTTACAAGCATGTCGCTTGGCTATGACAATAAAAGACCTGAGGATTTCCCTCTTCTCTGTGATGTTTATAACACGCTCGGACAGCAAGGCATTTTGAGCGTGGTGGCGACCACCGATTCAAATGTGGATATTAATACCAGCGGCGACATACCCGGTTTATGCCCCAGCGACCACTTGATAGTCGTGACGAGTACGCGAGAAGACGATATGATGTCTTCTTACGGTTTCAGCAATAAATTTGTGGATTTGGCAGCCCCTGGTGAAAATATCATGACCACATTTCCGAACAATGGTATAGATGCAGTGGGTGGCGGTACTTCGTTTGCTACGCCGTTTGTGGCGGGTGCGGCGGCATTGCTTTACAGTATTCCACAGGATAATATTTGTAAATTATCGAGTGCAACACCTGTCGATGCCATGAATATCATAAAAGATGCGCTATTAAAAGGTGTTGACATTTTACCGACGTTGCAAAAAAAAACCGTGACAGGTGGGCGACTCAATATTTTCAATAGTTATAAATTACTCAGCCGTTTTTATGGAATGCCTGTTGGCGATTTTGATATTTTGAAAATTTATCCAAATCCAGTTAATAACCAACTCCATGTGACACTTCAAATGCCTGACAAAGCTGATGCGGATATTGTCATCACGAATACTACGGGGCAAGTGATTTACCAAAGAAAAATTGTTGAAAAAGACCTCTTGTCCAATAAAATTTCGATAAATACTGAGGGGGTCGCTGCGGGCTTGTATTTTATCTCTATTTTATCCAAAGATTTTAAAGTGACTCGCAAATTTGTGGTCACGCATCTTTGAATATTTTCAACTACTTATGTGGGGTGCACAGGAGGTGTTTAATATCGGTAGAAATTTTTTTAGGAATTAATTTCAAAAAATCTTTTGTAGTAATAAAAATCGAATTATCTTTGCACTCGCAAAATCAAAGATACGGCCCCGTAGCTCAATTGGATAGAGCATCTGACTACGAATCAGAAGGTTTAAGGTTCGACTCCTTACGAGGTCACCAAATTTTTAAAATAAAAAGTCATGTCTAAAGTTTGTGAATTGACGGGTAAACGTCCACTAAAAGGTAATAAAGTTTCGCACTCTAATCATAAAACGAAGCGTCGTTTTTTACCTAATTTGCATAAAAAACGCATTTTCGTTCCTGAAATCGGTGATTTCGTAACGGTTAAATTGTCGTCTCATGCTTTGCGTACAGTGTCTAAATTGGGCTTGTTCGAGTATGTGAAAAAATTGCAAAAGAAAGGAATGGACATCGGTTTTGAATTAGATGATGCAGCAATAGGCTGTTAAATCTAAGCTAATCTTTTGAAATTCAATTTGTTATAAAATATTTTAATCCATCATATAATGGCAAAGAAAAGTAAAGGCAATCGTATCCAAGTGATTTTGGAATGCACTGAGCATAAAACATCGGGTATGCCTGGCACATCACGCTACGTGACTCAAAAAAACCGTAAAAATACACCTGACCGTATGGAATTGAAGAAATTCAATGCGGTATTGAAAAAAATGACGGTTCATCGCGAAATTAAGTAATTGATTATCAATGGGTTATCCACCAATTGTAATGAATTAATAGTCAATCAACAATAATCAATCATTAAGATATGGCAAAGAAAGTATCAAAAAACGCAAGGGTTGCTCAAAGAGCTGCCAATGCAGGTTCAGGTAAAGACCATGTACGCGTTGTAAAAAGCGTCAAAAATCCTGAAACAGGTGGTTACACCTTCAAAGAAGCCATCGTTCACAAAGACAAAGTGAAAGAGTGGTTTGCTGCAAGTAAGTAATATTGAATGATGAATGATAAATGATAAATTTGTCAAATATTCATCATTAATCATTTATAATTAATCATTTCCAAAAAGGCTTTTTCTCTTAATGAAGAAAAAGCCTTTTTGGCTTTTGTTGATTGTGCACTTTTAAAACCCAATAATCATATGAGTTTTTTTAGCCGTTTTTTTAATAAAGAAAAAGAAGAAGACCTCGACAAAGGTTTAGAAAAAACCAAAGAAGGCTTTTTTGGAAAAATAGCGCGAGCAGTAGCTGGTAAAACCACTATTGACGAAGAGGTTTTGGATGAACTCGAAAGCATCCTCATTTCTTCTGATGTCGGTTTGGATACCACTGTCAAAATTATTGAGCGCATAGAAGCCCGCGTAGCAAAGGATAAATATGTCAACACCGACGAGCTGAACTTCATTCTGAAAGATGAAATCGTGGATTTGCTCGCTGAAAATAATACCGAAGAAGTAGAAGATTTTAACATACCCCTCAGTATGGGACGTCCTTATGTGATGCTCGTGGTAGGTGTGAATGGTGTCGGCAAAACGACGACTATCGGCAAATTGGCGCATCAACTCACCAAGCAGGATTATCGAGTCGTACTGGGTGCGGCGGATACTTTCAGAGCGGCGGCTGTTGATCAGTTGAAAATATGGTCTGAACGAGTGGGCTGCGAATTTTATTCAAAAGGCATGAACACTGACCCGGCTGCGGTGGCTTACGAAACGGTCGAATATGCTAAAAAATACAATTGCGATGTGGTCATTATTGACACCGCAGGGCGTTTGCACAATAAAGTGAACCTGATGAACGAATTGGGCAAAATAAAACGCTCAGTGGGCAAAGCCATGGACGGTGCACCGCACGATGTCATGCTCATTTTAGATGCTTCAATGGGGCAAAATGCCATCGAACAATGTAAACATTTTACGGAGGTGACGGATGTGAGTTGCTTGGCTTTGACCAAATTGGATGGTACGGCGAAAGGCGGTGTTGCCATCGGTATCAGCGACCAATTTAAAATTCCGATAAAATATATAGGCGTCGGTGAAGCGATTGATAAATTACAGATTTTTAATAAAAAGGCTTTTGTGGAGTCTTTGTTTAAGAGTAAATCGGCGTAAAATACCCATAACTTTGAAGAGCAAATCGAGGCATTTAAGATTTTTTTTTACAATATTATGTGCGTTTTAATACTGAAAATATCCTTATCTTTGAAAAAATACAGTCATGCAATTCGTAGATGTAAAAAATGACATAGCCTTTAGGAAGATTTTCGGCAATGATAAAAAATCATCACCACTCATTTCCTTTCTGAATGATTGGTCAAAGGATGATTTGATTGCTTATGATAATGCTTCGATAGCAGAACAAGATGAAAGAGGAAAAATTACTGCTGCAGAAAAAAAAGGAGAAAAGAAACTGGCAGTGCAAATTGCTAAGGAGATGAAAAAAGAAGGGGAACCAATTGATAAAATAATAAGATATACTGGATTGACAGAGGATGAAATAAATGAAATATGAATTTAGATAAAATGGGTATCAAGTAGGCTTTGTTTATTTTATAAATACAATCCCTTTCCATTCTTCCATTAACTATTACACTATTTGACAAAACTTACTTTAGAGAAAATGACCAAACGAGAAATTATAAACTTACTAAAATTACTTGATGATCAATTACGAACCATTCGAGAATTTGAAAATGAATTTGTAGAAAAAGAAGGAAAAAAACGATTAGAAGAGCGCATTGATAGTATTCTTGACCGTATCAATTATTTAAAGAAGCTGTTAAAAAATAAAAAAAATGGACAATAACCACAATGTATTTTTAATTACATATCAAGCAACACGGACTCATTCAGAGAAAAAACGGCTGCTTAAAACGTATATGTTAAGCTTATCCTCTGATGATTTGGATAGTTTTATTTTTAATAATTTGGATTCATTAGAACAAAAAATTCAAGCCTCAGATGAAAAAAATAAGCTCTCCGAATTAGATAAAAAAGAGCTTATTTTGAAATTGGATGATTTAGCACTCATCGTAACAACAAAGACAAAACAACAAAAGATGGCTTGAAATATCTGAATTCATTGGATTATTTTATAAATACAATCCCTTTCCAATTCAGCCTTGTGCTTTTGGAAAGGGATTGTTCGTTTTAGTCAAGTACATACCCCCTCAGTATTGAGCGTCTTTTTTAACAATTTGAAGTAAAGAAAAACCCGCAAGACATCACATCTTGCGGGTTTTTACTTTATATAAATAGTTGATTATCAATTATTTAAAAATTAATTATTATTTATAATTGATTTAAGGTAATTTTAGATATATTAATACTATTTTTAATTCACCTATTGACTTTAACGTTTTTTTAGTTTTGATTTGTAATGTATTGCAATACAAGTAAAAACTATTTTTGTAACTTAAAAACATTCCAATCATGAAAAAACTATCTTTTTTTACCCTAATTTTGATTAGTTCGTTTTTCTATTTTTCATGTACAAAAAAAGATGAAACTCTGATAAATGAAAATAAAAATACTTTGTCGTCACAAAATATTGCTGAAAAAAATGCTGATGTTAAAAAAACTGACTTAACATCATTAAATCAATCACAACAGCAGATTACAAGTTCAGAAGTATTATCATCAGAAGCTAATCTTTTTCTTGATGCTCCACAATATCCATATTATCCGAATTCATGTAAATTAATTATGAAAGTTGAACATGGTGACTGTGGTATCGCCTGTTTAAGTTACGATATAGAAATACTTGGACATTCTGGTTTAGGTGAAACTGGGCAACTACTTTTTACCTTAAATTCTACAATTTCGCAAGAATGGACTGAATATGAAATTCCTCAAAGTGCTTACTTAACTTTCACACTTACTAATTGTTCAGGAGTTCAAGGAGGAGGGGAATGTTTGAATATTTTAATAGGAGAATTCGGATATAGTAGAAATTCTATTTTAAGAAATTTCCCAACTAATACAAAAAGAAGTGTCTATAATGCAGTTAAATATCCACCATACAATCAATATGGTGATTTCACCTGTGCTGAGTGGTGTACTTGGGAAGGTTATCATTCAATAGGTTCTAATCAGTCGGGATTCGGAGGTTATAATTTATATTTAAGACATACTTCAGGTGGTGCAGCAATACAATATTATCAAAACAATTCACAAAATAGTATAGTATCCAAATTATACTATCCCATTGCAAAAAGCAACCAATATTATTTGCATACTGAATGGAATGCAAATACACCTGCTGCGCCAATTTGTACTAATTTAAGTAACGAAGGATTCGTTTATTTACAAGGGTTACCTACTATAGGGGTTTCGCCTTTATTAGGAGCACCAAGAAATGGATGTGGAATCTTACATGGCTACTTTGGTCCTCAATGTAACTTTTAATACAGATAGAAGGTTGTATCAAAAGGTAATATTATTTAGTACAATATCATATATTTGAGTATAAAATAAAACCCGCAAGACTTCACATCTTGCGGGTTTTTAATTTATATAAACAATTGTTAATCAATTACTTATTAATAATCAACTTCTCTGTTCTTGTCCCCAATTCTGAAATTAATTGAATGAAATAAGTGCCATTACTGAAATTATTGACATTCAATTCGACTTGATCTTTTTGAATATTGTCGAAAGTTTGTTCATTGATTATCTTACCATCTAAAGCTGATACTCTAATTGTAACAGCAGCAGCTTTGACCAAATCAATATCTAAATTCACTACGTTTGTATTTGATGGGTTTGGATAAATTTTGAATTTATTTTCACCTGCCAAAACATCCTTAGTGGCTGTAGGTATCTGTCCAAGCGTCAAACGAACTACTGGAATATAGTCTGAACCGAACAAATCCGTATAAAGATTTTCACTGCTTCCGATACCAAAAATGGCAGCATGACGAGGTTTACCTGCTGCTTTTGTTGCTAATTTCATAGCACCATAATCATAACGAGTATCAAACGTCATCGTCATATTACCGTCGGCAGCAGTTGACGCAGAGGTTGTAGTAAAATCAATCATAGCAATATAAGCTGTTGTATCTCTAAGTTTGATAACTTCACCAGCTACACCGTCTTCTACATTGGAAATTGGTATATCAATTACACCGAAATTCGCAAACCCAGTAGGCAATGTTATTTCACCAAATCCTACGGGAAACAATTCAGCCGATTTTATAGTATCTCTTGTACTTCTTTTTTCAGTTTGTTTCCAACGATATAGGTAGGCATTCAATTTTTTTCCTACTAATGCTGCACCATTACCGATACGACCTGTAATTTTTGTTGCTTTCATATTTTTTCCTTTCACAACATAAAAATAATTGCCAATTTTCCAGTTATGGGCTGCACCTGTTCCCCAAAGTCCGTCAGCAGGACGTGTACTTAAAACTCCACCTGATTCTTTTTGAAATACAGAATCTGATACAGCGAATACAAATCGGGTAGAATCATTAGGTGTATATTGGTCTGTACTATCACTGCTTAATTTATAACGACCTACATAGACGCCTGTATCAACTGGTGTATAAGAATTAGGCATAAGTTGATTTTCAGCAATTGTATCAGCCTTGAGGCTACCATATGAAAGGTCGCCCGTATGTAAAAGACTCTGATCTTTATTACTACGAACTGTAACATTTAATTTGACATTCGTTTGCGTTTTGTCACCTTGATTAGAAACGTCGGTTAGGAAACGTATTGGTTCTGTTTGACCTTTAGGTGTTACAAGATTGGCAGGAATTGCGAAGAAATTTTCATTGGTTTGAAGATTATTTTGATAAGAACGTAATTGAACATCATCAATAATCCAAAAATAACCGTCTCCATCAAAAGTAAACTTAACTTTAAAATTAGCTGTGCCAACACTGCCTGGCAATCTTACTTGAATAACATCCGCTCTTGATGTTTCTCCAAAAGTGGTGACTCCAGAAGGATTTCCAGTGAGTCCTTGATTTTGGAGAGTTACAGTAGGCGAAAAAAATGTTTCAGCTTGAACGGATACTGTATCTTTCCAAGTTGCACCCCCATCTTCACTCCAAGAAACAAGTACATCGTCAACAAAAGAACGATAATATTGCGTAAAACGAAGCGTTAAATTTTTATATCCTGTAGCATTTATAGTAGGAGATATAAGGTCTCCTGAATGGTCTTCGGGTGCTCTGCCGCTTGAACTCAAAAAATCTGAGTTAAATATAGCAGCACCATTTGCTGCTGATAACGAAGCGATACCCAAGCGAGTACCCCAAAGTGGTCCTGAAGCTCCAGTGCCGTTTGGTGTCCAAACCCAAATAGCACTATCTTTTTTAGCTGGATCACCACTTGTAACGCCTTTTGTAACCCAACCTTTAAAATTTGCAGGTGGATTGGCAGTTTTTGACCAAAATATTTGTGATGAATCAGCAAACTGACTGGCTAAAATTGTAGTACTATCTGTAGCAATAGGCCAAACAATCGTTTGAGCACTCAGTGTATTGACGCTTAGCAAAAGCATCATCATGGCAAAGAAATGAGTAAAATTTTTACGCATAATAATTTAATTTTAATTGTGAAATGGTTTTAAAAATGCCCTCGATTATCAAAATATTATCTTATAGAAAATGCTATTTCAAGAGGGAACAATAATAGCAAAGTAAAGCAATAATTTTTTTAATAGAAATGTTTCATTAAAAAAATATCAGGGTAGCTAAGGGAAACGGAATAAAAGTATGTTTCATGCCGAAAAGGTACGTAAAAATTTTGACTTAAATCATTTTTTGGGAACTTGAAATAGACGCTATTCGATAAAAAGAGGGTTTCTCAAGAAGAAATACAGGAAAATTAAGACGAAAATTCGTGGGCTAATTGCTCAAGGTTGACAGGCACAACGCCCGCCGTTTCGCATACTTGCCCACCTGCTAAGTTAGATAATGTAGCTATAGTATCTATGCTTAACGCCGAAGCCAAGCCCAATGCTGCCACGCTCACCACCGTATCGCCTGCACCACTCACATCCGTAATATTGCGCGTTTTAGTCGGATAAATTTTGCTTATTTTGAGCACATTATTACCCCCCTCAGTATTTTCCTCAAAATACAAACCTTTTTCAGAGAGTGTAATCATCGTATATTTTTGACCTAAATGCGTCCGTAAATAATCAGCCGCTTTTTGTAAAGATTCCACCTCAGGTTTCACTTCAAAAGTCACTGCTTCTCGTATTTCTTTCAGATTGGGTTTGAAAAGAGTCGCCTGTTTATAATCTAAAAAATGGTGCTTTTTAGGATCTACCACCGTCGGAATATTGTGCTTCAACGCCTCTGACATCACCCCTTCAATTATTTTAGAAGTTAAAACGCCTTTATTGTAATCTTGAAAAATAATAACATGTATTTCTTTGATTGTCAATAAGTTGCGAATTTTATTTAAAAAAATGGTTTGTAAATTCTCCTCTAAATCATGAGTATTTTCGCTGTCCACTCGCAGCATTTGATGACTGCCTGCCATGATGCGTGTTTTCACAGTGGTTTTTCTATCGGATGCTATCATGACCCCCTCAGTATGGAGGTCAAATTCAGTCATTAAATTTTGAAAAAGCACCCCCTCAGTATCATCGCCTACTACGCTATATAAATAAGGTGTCGCACCCAATGCTTTAATATTGAGTGCCACATTCGCTGCCCCTCCCAATCGGTTTTCCTGCTTTTGCAACTCCACCACAGGCACAGGTGCTTCGGGCGATATGCGATTGACTTTGCCATGCAGATACCTGTCAATCATCACATCGCCAACGATGAGGACATTGAGTTTTTTGAAATTTTCTAAAATATGTTGAATATTAGTCATTTTTAAAAATTACGTATTATCGACATCTGAATTAGCAAATCTTCGTCAATTCGTAAAATTCGTGGCTTAACTACGTGCAGTAAGCCACGAATTGACGAATTGACGAAGATTTGCTAATTCAGGTGTTGACATTGATAAATTGAACAATTTTATCCGTCGCGCCTTGATTATTTTCAAGATATTTTAAGGCTGCATTTGAAGCATCAAGGTAGTTTTTTTTATCATTTAAAAACAACATTTTCTCTTCAAAATCACTATAATTTGAGATGCTGAATGCGCCACCTGTTGCTATTAATTGATTGGCTTCTTCAAACTTTTTGTATTTTTTTCCAAAAATTACAGGCAGCCCGAAGGCAATTGGTTCGAGGGTATTGTGTATGCCTTTTCCAAATCCACCGCCAATATACGCCACTTTCCCATAGCGATAAATGGAGGATAACATGCCTATATTATCTATGATTAAAATGCGGCAATCGCTTAACTTCCCCGTGAAATTATCTACTTTTTGATTTTCATATCCCCCCTCAGTACTTGAGAGAAATAAGCATTTTGAATATCTCAAACTTGGCTCAGGCAGCATTTTTTCTAAGCGTTCTATATTTTTAATTGAAATATCATGCAGAGCGAAGATGAATTTGTAATGTGTAAAAGATTGATTTTGTAAGAGTTGCATGATTATTTCCTCATCAGGCTGCCATGTGCTGCCACATACGAGCGTGGGCGACGAGCCGACGAATTGTTCAATCAGCGGAAACGACTGAGCTTCGGCGGCAATACTCATTACGCGGTCAATGCGGGTATCACCTGCATAGGTCACTTGCTCCAAACCGTGCTTTTTAAGTGCATATACTGAGGGGGTATTTTGAACAAATATATGGGTAAAACACCTGAGCATTTTCTTTAAAATAATGGCATATAAATTTAAAACAAAAAATTGTTTTTTATTGAAAATGGCTGAAATTAATATAGTCTGAATTTTTCTATTTTTCAACTCATTGAGGTAATGAAACCAAAATTCATATTTGACAAAAATGACTAAATTAGGTTGTATTAAATCTAAAAAACGGATGGCATTTTTTTTAGAATCCATCGGCAAATAGAAGACATGATCAGCCAGCGGATAGTCTTTGCGAATCTCAAAACCAGAGGGCGAAAAGAAGGTCAAGATGATTTTATACTGATGAGCGCAACATGCGCCATGAAGCTCTGCATCAGGGGTTGCTTTTTTTTTCAAAGCTTCTATCAAAGGTCGCCCTTGCTCAAATTCGCCCAGCGAAGCGACGTGGATCCATACTTTGATGGGTAATGGGTAATGAGTAATGGGTAATGAATCATCGGTAATGGGTGATAAGTCATTGGTAATGGGTGATGGGTAATGGGTAATGGGTGATTGGTGATTGGTGATGGCTTGTTCAATTTTATTGAAAATATCTTGGCGTCCTTCTACCCACTGTCGGGCTTTGGTATTGAAAAAAGAAGCGATATAAATGCCTATTTTGTAAAGAAATATGCCAATATTATAAAGAAAAATCATAACCAATTCGATTTAGTATTCTATTTCGTCTGCATTTTGATTGGTGAAAAGCGGGATAGACCAACCGACTCGTGCACCATATAATATGTCCAATCTTTTTTTAGAATCAGCTTGTCGAGTATCAAAATTAAAGACTCGACGATTTTGGGTGAACCCCTCAGTAAAATCGAGTCCGATGAAGAAGTTGATGGTTTTGTCACGGCTGACGATTTGATAGCCGATGAATTGAGTGAGGGCAAAGCCGTTGGTGAGGCGGTCGTAACCGGCGGTGTAGGGTGGGGCGAGTTGAGGGGCAGAGTTGCCATTGTCTTGAATCCTAATTTTATGTTGAAGAAATCCACCACCTGCTGTGAGCCTTAATCCACCGATACGATTGCCATTGTCGAAAAATTTGAAGAGCTTGCCTGCGTTCACACCTATATATATACCACGCTCACGAAGTTGGATATTGGCGTAAGTGCCTATGTCGCCGAGTATAGCCCCATCGGGAGTTCTCATATTGGCGAGCACATCTTCTTTTACCTTTTGTCCGAAGAGATATTGAAAATCAGCAGCAACAATCCATCCCTTGGGGAGCGATATATATTCTAAGCCTCCGCCGACGGTCAAATTGGTGCCGTAACGTTTGGAAAGGTCGGCGGCAGGGTTTTGAACACCAAAAGAGGCATTTATACTGAGGGGGGTATATTGAGTAGAGAATTTTTTCTGAGCAGAGAGAATTTGAGCAGAAAAGCATATAAAAAGGACGATTTTTACTTTCATAGCATAGATAATTGACAGTTTGAAGGGGTAAAGTTAATGAAAGAGGTATAGGAACATATAAAACTGGTTGAATTTTTAATGATAATTGTTGTTTACCATAATCACGGTAATTTGCTTGAAAAGCACCTAAATCATTAAAATATATTTAAAATACAGTTGCGTTTTAAAAAAGAGGTGTCTATATTTGTATCACAAACGATAACAATTGAACAAAACTAATAATCGAGAAACAAGCACATGATAGAACATTTTACCGAATGAAAGGCATTTTATAACCAGTGAGTTCCCCCCATGAACTTATTGTAAGATGCTACTAAAATACTCATCTCATAATAACTTAATCATTAAGTTCATCTCTCTTGGCTATATGCATGGCAGTACATCTATTGATGTATTCAAGTAGATTTTGGTTAACTGAAATTTACTTCGATTGAAAACCTAACGACTCGCAGTCTCTGACTATTGAACATATATATTCTATTATTATTTTTTTATGAACATACATTTTCCTACAAATTTCAAGATGATTTCTAATTAACTGGCTTTTTCCAATTTGTGTATTTGAGTAGCAATGGTGCTTATTCAGTTCTCATCAGTTTGTGTACAAAACAGATGTTGAGGTGTATTTAAAGAGCATTTAATCTGCATTATTGCCTAATGTGTTCCGTGAGGAAATAGCCTAAATAGTGTCTATTGTTTGAATTTGTGTTGTTAAATAAATTTCAATAAATATTTTCTGGATTTAAAAAACAGGAGAGTGCCGTAGCATTCCTTGCAAGATATCTTATACATACATCTTACATCTTTTTAAACCTTTTTTTTTTAATTTAAACAAATTACATCTCATGAAGAAGATGAATCTCTACTTCAATTTTACGAGGTTTTGTGTTGTAATAGTCTTAGCGTTTTTGGCGCAAGTGCAGATGAATGCACAGTCGTGTCCAATGCGTTGTATAGACAATATCAACCTATCAATCTCAGAATCTACCCTACAAAATCCTGCTTCTCCATGTGAGACAGAGATTGGTCCGGGTACATTATTGGGCTTAAACGCATTCAGCGATTTGCTTGCCTGTGTTGGTTCTGGCGGAACCCGCATACAGACTCAAATCAAGCGTTTTGGCGCATGGACTCCAGCTTTAGGTACAGCAAATGCTACTGTTTCAGGTAGTGATGTTGGAAAGAAGTTTGAAGTTCGCGTAGTTGTTTATAATGCTGCTGGTATTGTAAATAGCTGCTGGGGAACAGTTGACGTTGAAGACAAGCAAGCTCCGCGCATTACTTGTCCTGCTGACGTTTCATTGTTTTGTAGCCAATTGGCTCCATCTGCTACACCTGATATCGCTGTAACAGGTGATTTAGGTTTAG
>JAYTUY010000128.1:0-22121 GCA_043744275.1 Saprospiraceae bacterium | reverse complement strand
TGTATTTTGATTTTGTATTTTGTACATAAATTTAATTTCTTAAAAGAGCCGCAATACCCCTCAGTATCGCGGCTCTTTTTTTATAAAAAAACATAATTTTTAGAAGCGTGATAATGCTGTGATAGAACATGTTTTCATTTGTATTAAATTAATAATTAATCCAATTGTTTAACTATCTAAATTTTATTCTACAATGAAAAATGTAATTAAAGTAATCGCTACCCTATTGCTATGCGTCATTAGTTTAAGCATTCAAGCTCAAACTACAAAATCTACGGATATGGCAAAAGACGACAAAATGATGAAGGATGACAAAATGATGAAGGACGATAAAATGATGAAAGATGATAAAATGATGAAGGACGATAAAATGAAAATGAGTAAAAAGAAAAAATCGAGTAAAATGAAGAAATCAGATAAGATGAAAAAATGCAAAAATCAGGCAGCTAAGGGTTAATAGGGTGTTTATACAGGTACTTAACCTGCTTTTATTGCCCCTTCAGCGTTAAATACTGAGGGGGTAAGTTTTTAGTAGATTAGATTAAGAAAAAGTGAGTAGATTTGTTTGATTTAAAAAATGATTGTAAAAATGAAACGGAATATAAATTTTTCAATAGTCTTTCTATTTGTTGCTTTATTTTCAGTTGAAATAAAAGCTCAGGTAGGGCTTTCATCTAATAATTCACCTAATAATTCACCTAATAAATATTCTTTACTTTTAAATAAAAAATATTCACAAACGCTTCAAAATCAACGACTTACCGCTTCTAATCCAACCACTTTGCGAAAAGCTCCACCTTCTAATATTAATGCGCCTTACTACAAATTTTCAGTGGAATCAATGCCTTTCTTTTGCAAAATTGAATATAAAATGGGCTTGAATAAAAAATTGCCTGTAAAATTCAGGCTCGGTGATGTGCAATATGTGGATGAATTGGAAGGAAAATAGAGCATTTTACTGAGGGGGTAAGAGCGTTTATTTAAAACGAAAAAGAGTGACTGCTTTTCAACAGTCACTCAAAATATATATTCACTTTTACTCTAGCCAAAAATTATAGTTTCAAAGTGTGATAAAGATTGCAGAGCAAAACTTTACTACTTTTAACAGTCAATATTAGAATGGACAGCCATGACATTTATCCACTTTTGCATTAGGATTAGGCTTCGATAATTGTTTTTTATCTTTATCCACGCAATCTTTACATCCTAAAATACGGAACTCTGTACGACGATTCATCTGATGTTCTTTTTCATCACACTGTACAAGGTCTTTACAATTATTGGTTGTGATTGTCTCACCATAGCCTCTCGGTACTAAACGATCACGCTCAACACCATTATCAACTAACCATTTGACAACTGCATCCGCGCGACGTTGAGAAAGGCGAGTATTATAAGATGTAGAACCACGCGCATCCGTATGAGACGCAATTTCTATGATGTAGTTGGGATTATTTTTCATCAATCCTAATAATTTTTCTAACTCAGGTTTTGACTCTGAACGTAGAAACGCTTGGTCAAAATCATAATAAATGTGCAATAAATAGGCAACTGCATTGGTATCAACTGTATATTTTGTTTCTGACGGTACAAAAGCAGAGCTTTTAGGGTCATTGACAATTACACCATTTTTATAAGTGACGCCATTGTATTTTCCATCAGCTAAACGACCATCAACTACATAACTACCTTTCTTATTTTTTACAGGTACATCTTTTTTCGTTTGTTTGTTGCCTTCATCAATTTTTGTTGGCGGAACATCCACAAGATCAGGTGAAGCAGTAGTCGGTTGAAGATTTAAATTAACAAGGTAATCTTTGTTTGCTTTTAAACCTTTTGTACAAATTGTATCAGGTGTTACTACGGCTAAGTATTTATCCTTCTCACCTTTCAGTTTGTAGCAATATTCTTTATCCAATGGGAAACTATAGCGACCTGAACCATCCGTTACAACACTCTTGATAGAATCTTTTCCACCAATGAGTTGAACCGTAGCACCTGGTAAAGGCAATCCCGAAGCTAAATCAAATACGACACCTTCAACAGTGTGTTTCATCAATTTTTGCAAAGGAATTTCCACAACCGTATTGTCTGCACTTGAAGCATCTTTTACGCAGCCTTGTTTAGTGAGCGGCTCATAGCCTTCCATAGACGCTGCAAAATCGCTGCAAGAATTGAACTTCATTTCAACCATTGTTCTACCGTCTTTACCGGTTTTCAAGGTCTTTTTCAAAGAATCCGCTACAACAGTCGCGCCTTCGATAGCTGCTAAAGTGACAGCATCATACACATATACTTTTATAGGTAAAGCTTTTTTAGTAAAGCTATAAATATCGTCACGACCTGAGCCTCCTTGACGGTCTGAGGAAAAGAAACCACATGTGCCGTCGTCGTTAAGGCTAAGGGAAAAATCGTCGTCTTTTGAGTTGATTGGTGCGCCTACGTTTTCAGGTGCGCCCCACTGACCATTGCCTTTATCATCGACATAAAGAATGTCCATACCACCTAAGCCTAAATGCCCATCAGAAGCAAAATAAAGGCGACCAGTTTTATGGAGGAAAGGGAAAAGCTCATGCCCCTCAGTATTAATGCCTTGTCCGAGGTTAATCGGTGGACCCCATTTACCGTTTTCGAGTTCGGTAACATATAAATCCATGCCACCAAAACCACCAGGCATATCAGATGAGAAATATAATTTCGTACCATCCTCATTCAAAGAAGGATGTGCACAAGAGTATTCATCGCTATTGAAAGGAAGGCTTTCTTCAGTGCCCCATCCTTCTTTACCATTTTTCTTTACATGGTAAATTTTTAATTTCATGACGCCATCTTCATCAACACCCGCTTTGCCTTTGCTGTAATTATTACGAGTAAAGAACATTTGAGATTGGTCTTTAGAAAAAGTACAGGCAGCATCGTGATATTTTGACTTGACGTCATTTGAGAATGGTTCAGGACGTCCGTAAGTGACTTCCGTACCACAGCCTTTGATAGGCACAAAATATAGATCGAGGAAAGGCTGACCAGTCCAGCTATGATCGCGCTTAATGGCAATACCTTTATCACGTTCAGAAGCGAAGATGATACCGTCTTTATAAAAAGTAGAGCCGAAATCGTCGTATTGAGAGTTAAAAGTAGCTCTTTTGACGTCATAAATGGCTTCACCTTTGGTTTTCAGCTCTTGTTCGTAGTCACAAGCCTTACTCATGTATTGCCCGCGAATATCTTCGGGAACGGCTTGGTTAAATTTCACGTACCATTCTTTAGCCAAATCACATTTGCCATTGCGTTGGAGCATTTCACCATAATAAAGAAAGTGAATAGGCTGAGCTTCGGGCATCCGCACGACTTGACCGTAAATAAATTCTGCATTTTCAGAATCGCTGACTTTGCGATAACACTCGGCGAGGTTGATTTTTGCTTCGGCGTTATCTTTGTTGGAGTTGACTTGAGTTAATAACTCAATCGCTCCTTGGTAGTTAAGCTCTTTCATAAAGCGTTTAGCTTTTTCAAGCTTCCCTGTTTGAGCTTCAAGAGTACTCGTAAAACAAACAAGTACCATGGCTAGTAGGTAAAAGTTTTTAAATTTCATCATAGCAAGTTAAAATTTCAAAATTTACAAAGTGAATATGAATAATAAAACAATTTTTATAAATAAATATCTATAAGAATTTGATAATCAATTTTTTATAAAATAATTTATTCTGATTATTATTATAAAAAATCATACCAAGTTTGAATTTAAGTATTGAGTTTTAAATTTATATAGATAAAACTCAATACTTTTTCAACATTTGAATGATTAGAAATATCGAGGCGTGACCGTCCGTTTCGTTTTATAGTCAAATTCATAACCGACCATGACTTCAAATGAACCGCCTGCTTTTTTCTGTAATTTAGTCAAGGTATAGTCATAAGAAACACCCAAACGCAAACCGTTAGAGAGGTAATAAGCCGCCCATAAATCCGCAGAATCATAAGAACTTTTCTTAGAAAAAGCTTCAATAGACGAACGGAATGAAGCACCTATCCAGAGTGTCTCTTGGAAAAATAAAGACAAATCGATGTTGAATTCAGTCGGTGCACCCACTTGCTGGAACGATGAATCGCGTTTGTAACGGCTATCAGGTGCAGAGGCTTTAACAAGTAAAGATGGCTTGAAAATCAATGCATTACCACGCAATGGAATAGCACCACCGAGTGTATAGAAAAAGTGGCGAACACTTTTTGCATAAATCGGCAATTGGTCAGTGCGGTTTTGAGTTAAATCGTACTCAATTAAGCGAGGTACGCCTAAGCCAGTATAAAAATACTTTGTGTAATAATGGATACCAACCCCTACGTTGGGCTTCCATAAATTGGGATGCAACATATTGAAAGCATCGTCGCTACCATCTTGAATGTTCAATTTTGTCCAATCGGCGCGCCAATTGTTCATACTGCCTTGAATACCAATGCTCAGTTTTGCTTTACCAACAGGGATGCGATAAGCATAAGCAATATTGGCATAAATAGCATTGGTTGGACCAATTTTATCATTAATCAAACTCATACCCACACCGACACGCTCATTTTTCAATGGTGTGTGGACAGTCAAAGATTGAGTGCTTGGTGCACCGTCAATACCCCACCATTGAGTGCGGTGAAGAGCCGTAATGGTCATGTGATCTTTACTTCCTGCGTAAGCTGGATTAAAAGATAAAGCATTGAACATGTACTTTGTAAACATCGGGTCTTGCTGGGCAAAACTCGCAACAGAAGCTACTAAAAGCAGAGTTAAAAGTGTGATAGATTTTCTCATCGTTAAAAGTTTTAAAGTGGATAAATTCACGGGTTTTGGTATGAAAAGATGTTTTTTTGAATGGGGGATGAAAAAAAAATTTATTAAAATAATTATTGGCTTTCTTTAATTCTATGTAAAATACTGAGGGGTCTTGTTTTAATTTATGTATAGTACCCCCTCAGTATTTTTATATAATTCAGCCTGTTTTTACCTCAAAATCTGCAAATAACCTGTCCGAATCACTTCCCCTGAATCATCGTCTCTAATCCAATAGAAGTACGTTCCGTCTGGTAAATCTTTACCATTCCAAGTACCTTGCCAATCATTTTCGTAGTTCTTAACTTTGAAAATTTCATTGCCCCATCTATTGAAAATAATCAAAGTATTGTTCGGATATTTCTGCAATCCTTCCAATACAAAGGCGTCATTTCTGCCATCGCCATTCGGAGATATGGCGTTATAAACTTTCAATGAATCAGAACAGGTCACCTCTATAACTACCGTAGCCTCAGCACAAATCGAGTCAACACAGACACGATACCTAAAGCTATCCACACCACAAGCATAAGGCGAACGGCTTGCTGTATATTTTATCAAACCTTGACGGAAGCTAATGGTATCAGCAGTACCAAAAATAGGCGGTCTGGTGATGACTAATGTGGTCGGTATTTTACCCCTCAGTGAATCATTTTTATAAACACTCAAAACAACTGAACGACCCAATCGCAATGTATCAAAATCCTTGACAGCTATTAAATTTGTCAAATTAGTTGTGTCGGTCACATTCGCAATTATTGTGGTCGTATCGCATAAGCCTGATGTTCTGTTGCAGACGACTACACACATAGTATCTCGACCTATCGTTAGTCCTGAAATTTGTACATTCCGATTAGACCGACTCAAAACCATGCGGGCATGAGAGCCATTTTTACCTGGACAAGCATCATAAATAGTGTCAACCGCTCCAGCAATTTGAAGCGTATCAATATTTTTAAATAAAGAATCTTTCCCTAATTTAATATTGACAATCTCAACACTTGGTGTTGGAGTTAAGATATTGGCTCTGACAGTTACATAAACGGTGGTGGTATCGCACAAACCAGCTGAATTGCAAAGCACAAGGCAGGCTGTATCTACCCCTACGGAAATACCTCTAATATCAGCACATTTTGTAGTATTATTCAAAATCATGCTTGAATTATCGTATCTTGTATTGGTGCATGAACCGATATTAATGACCCGACCACTCAGTAATTCTGTCGTATCAGGGCAATATGTTATCAAATCCCCTACTTTTACTGTAATGGCATCTATACTCGGCTTAGGTTTTAATGTATCCACCCCTACTTTTACATATAAAGTAGTCGTATCACAAAAACCTGCCGCATTGCAAATAGCAATACAAAAAGTATCAACTCCTGTAGAACGACCTGTTACAACCACACATTTTTTTACCGTATCTAATCGAATATCGACATTATTAAAATTAGAAGGTGTACAGAATTTAATCAATGAAAGAGGCGAACCGAATAATTCTGATGAATCAGGACAGTAAGTTTGTCTTTCAAAAATCTTCAAATTAATGGTATCCACACTTGGCTTTGGCAATGTGTTGGTTGGCAATTTAGCTCTCACATACACATATGTCGTATCGCACAAGCCCGAACCATTACAAACCCTAATGCACGCCGTATCGACTCCTGCCGTTACCCCTGAGTATGTGACACATCTTGTAGTTGAATTAACATTAAATTGAACATTAGTGCCTGAATTTCCAGCACATATATTTTCAAATAATGTAGCACCGAAAGGAGTAACAAAATCACATTTAGTCCGCGATAAACCCGCTGTTATAGTATCATTGAATATATGCGTTCTAAACCCTGTTGAAGTGGAAGGAGCTTTAGTTTCAATGATAAAAGTTGTCGTATCACATGTACCTAATGTGTTACAAACCCTTATACAAGCTGTATCAAAACCAATAGTCAAACCTTGATACGTGACACAACGTGTTTGAGCATCCCAGATAAAATTCACATTCGATCCAGAACTGCCTAAACAATAATTCTGAAACACATTTATAGTACCTGTTGGAATTATTAAATCACATTTTTGACGAGAGTTACTGACTGATATTGTATCAGTAAAAACATATTTTCCACCTCTTGGAGGAACAACATTCGGTTTGGCTGTAACAATATAGGTTGTCGTATCGCATGTTCCTGCAGCATTACAAGCCACAACACATGCAGTATCAGTGCCGACCGTTAGTCCTCGATAAGAAACACAATGCAAACCATTATCTAATGAAAACTGAACATTCGTACCTGAGCTGCTTGAACAAATATTGTTGAACGCATTAATAGTGCCCGTCGGTAGATTTAAATTACATTTTGTACCAATCGAATCTATAAATATAGTGTCAATAACTGTGAAACTCCGCCCCCTCAGTACAGCAGTACCTTGAATGTAAAATATGTTTGTATCACATAACCCCAATGTATTACAGACTTCAATACAAGCCGTATCAATGCCAACACTCACACCCGTATATGTAACACAACGTGCTACTGTATCAAGAGAAAAAGAAATTTCTGAACCTGAACGAGTAGGGCACATATTTCTGATTGACTTAAAAGTGCCATTTGGAGAAGAAATATTGCATTTTTGACGGCTCGCTCCTACAGTAATAGTATCTGTAAAGAAATAATTTCTATAAGGTGAAACTACTGAAGTTATATAAAGGTAGGTCGTATCGCAAATGCCATATTTATCACAAACACGCAAGCAAGCGGTATCAGTGCCCGCTGTTACAGCTTTATAGCTCGCGCAATAGTTAAAAAGGCTATCAAAAATGACGTGAGTTGTTGGTTGAGCGCAGAAATTCGTAAAAGTTGCCAAAATCGGCTGTCCTAAAAGTTGAGATGAACCGACACAATAAGCTCGATTCGTATTCACATTCATGGTTTGCCGAATCGTATCTTTTTGAATACACGCAGCACCCAAAGTAACAGTATCTCGAACATTATTAGTTGTGTCATGCACAATCAATTGATGAAATCCAGGATTGACTCTGAATTTCAAACCCGTAGAAGCTATGCCATTATTGTAGCAAACCTCTGTAGGAGGACCACCCCGAGAGCCCGAAATTGATTGACAGCTATAGGTTCTCCCCATCAAAGGAAAGCCAAAAATTAATTGCGCTGTTGTATCCAATTGCCAATCGCCAGAAGGATCCCATCTTCTCATTGAATCCAATAATTGATTCAAATTATTAAAACTGTTGATGGAAAAAGTGGTACCATCTACTGTCCATGAGTTGAGCTTAAAAGGACCAACTTCGCCGCCCTGAAAAATAGTATTCAGAAAATAAAGCTGAAACGTATCTTCTCTACAAGGTTCGAAAGCAACATTGAAAGGTTGACCATCTAATAAAAATTGATAGTCAGCAAGATTTTCATAAGTAAAACTGTCAACACAAATGTTGACGCCACCTACGCAGTCCGCACTTTGAGCAAAGACGGAATCTTGTTTGATAAAATTGGATTGAGCTTCAAGAAAGCCACACCAAAATAAAATCGTGCTAAAAAGTAAAAGTTTTTTCATGTATGCTAGAACATTTTAATCTTAGATCTAAAGCTGCAAATTATATTACAAGTCACTCAAAATCAAATAAATATTTAATCTATAATAATAAAATACTGCCTGAAATTTAAGGTCGATTTGGTTTTTCATGTGAAAATATGATGTCACAATTCTAAGATTTTATGAACCGAAAATCATGCCAATAGAGACACTATATGTGCTTAAAAAACATTTATCAAAATCGAAATAATATGTATAAGATTGACTTTCAGTGAATAATCAATTGTATAATTTCTTTAAATATAAATACTAAAATTATTTAAAAATTGATTGTTCAAGTGCGGATTGGCAAAAGATGAGATAAAACTCAAAGGGGGAAGTGATAATATTATAGGGTTTGCAAAATATGTTCCAAAATCAAATTTGAAAACATTAAATAGATAATTTAACACAATTTGGTTAACAAACCTCACTTTTCAATAAAAAATGTCATATTTTTTTTTCAACATTTAATGCTTTAGAAGCTATTAAAACAAATAATCAAGGATAAAAAATGAGCCATAAATAACGCTTGCTATGCCATTTGTCGTAAAAAATGCCATATTGACTTTGCTCAAATCATTTACTTTCACCAGTGTATGTTGATAAAATAAGAGTGAAATGAAAGCCAAATAACCCATCCAATGCAGCCATCCGAAAGTGTTTCCTTCCTGTTGTCCTCCGCTTATAGTAACAGCTACCCCCTCAGTATAAAGGGTCCAAACAGCCAAAAAAAGCACTGTTGCAGAAGCAAAATGTAAAATATTCGACAGTTGCAAAGCCCCTTTTTTACCCAATTTAACAGGCACTGAATTCAGACTCAATGACTTATCAAACTCTTCATCCTGCAAAGCATAAATAATATCAAACCCCGAAACCCATAGCAAAACTACCGCTGAATACATGATTGGCAAAATATCAAAATGCCCAGTCACCGCCAAATATGCACCCAATGGTGCCAACGCCAAGCCCAGTCCTAAAACAAAATGGCATAAAAATGTAAATCGCTTAGTATAGCTATATCCTAAAATAACCAATAAGGCGATGGGCGATAAAAAGAAACACAACAGATTAATGAACCAAGTAGTAGCTATAAATAAAAGGCTATTTATGATGACAAATGATAATGCCGCTAAAGGCGAAATAATACCAGCTGGAATCTCACGAACCACTGTACGCGGGTTTTTGACATCAATATCCCTATCCAAATAGCGATTGAAAGCCATAGCAGCACTGCGGGCAAAAATCATACAGAGTACAATGCAGAGCAAAATACGCCAATCAACACTCGTTTTTGATTCATAAATCCCTAAAGTGAAACCCACCAATGCAAAGGGCATAGCGAAAATGGTATGACTAAATTTAATCAGCGATAAATAGTTTTTCATAAATGGATTCTTTTCATTTCTTAGATTAGAATGCTCAACGCCTCCTTTTTGTTCAAAACTTTCAATTATTTCTGAAAGTTATTTAAGAGTTTGTTCACCGCACAACAACCGATGGATTTTCATGACTTGCGGAATCAACGCTTGCTCACCATCGTTGTAAATAATAAAATTGGCGCGTTTCATTTTTTCTTCTTCAGGTAGTTGTTTGGACATACGCGCTTCGATGTCTTCTTTTGTCAGATTGCCCCCCCTCAGTAAAACGCGCTCTAAACGCACATTTTGAGGTGCAAAAACAGTAATTATTTTATCCAAATGCTGATAGCTATCGCTTTCAAATATTAATGCAGCTTCTTTGAGCGTATAAGGTGCATCTTTTTGTTCAGCGTGCCAACGATTGCCATCTTCAAGCACCGCAGGATGCACGACTGCATTTAACTCTTTCAATTTCAATGGATTATGAAATGCAATATCTGCAATGTGTTTTCTATTCAACTCGCCATCAGGCAAATAAGCTTCTTCGCCAAAGAGATTTTTGATGTTAGTAATCAATTTTTCATCTTCTACCATCAAGGCTTTAGCTCGGTCATCAGCGTAATAAACGGGGATGCCTAAGGTTTCAAAAATCTTGCAAACAGTCGTTTTTCCGCTGCCGATTCCGCCCGTTATACCTACTTTTAATTTTTTCATTTTACATCGGTTTAACGATAAACCCTTTTTGTTTTAATAACCTCAACACCCCTTTTTTACCAGCCAAATGCCCCGCTCCTATCGCTGCACACACCGTATTTTGACTTGATAATTCAGCCATTCGTTCAGTCATTATTTCATTTCGATCATAAATCATCATTTTTCTACTGCCTTTTGCTGTCTGTTTGGCAGCTTTATAAAGCTTTGAAATATCGGCTTGCTCATATATTTGAGCCATTTTCAAAAGTTGTTTTCTAAATTTATTGAAGTTCCGAGCTATTTCTTTCAGGCTTTTGATTTGATCTTCGACAGGTATATTATTCAAGATTTCCAACTGTTCGCTGAACGTTTCTATACCCCTCAGTATTTTGCCGTTTTCCTTAGCAAACTGCCAAAGTGTTTCGTCCAAAGAGAGCAATCTGTCTTCTGATAAAATACCTTGAGTCAATAAATTAGTAATAGCAATGGGTTTATAATTATCAAATTGCATCAAATCTATCCCTGCTTGTTTTTTCACAACATCATTAATCCTATTGTATAATTTATTGGGAATCAATGATTTAAGCGTTTCATTTTGAGGAAGGAGCATGGCATTTTCTACTGGAGCAATTTGTGCATCTTCTAAATCAAATTCTGTTGCAAAAATTTCACAGGCTTGTATTTTTTCAAAAAATATTTGCTCAAATTGGAAGGCACGTTCATCCCGTACATGCATAGTGCCTATGATGTATGATGGATTTTTTATGACCTCATTTCCCTCCTTTACTGAGGGGTAAAATTGCCAAACGAGGGTATTATTTTTTTTATTCATTGTGTAAAAAGTTTCAAAAACAGAAAGACCTATAAGGTTTTGGAAAAACCTTATAGGTCGAAAGGGCGAATATATGCAGAAAGATATATTTACTCGTATTTGAAAGGCAAAATTTTTGAATCTTTCACAGTAGAAAGGGTCATAAGCGTTTTCAAACGTTCGATTTCTTCAATTTGAGAAAGCGTTTTGAAAAGAAGCTGCTCGTAAGTCGGAATGTCTTTACAAACGATTTTAATTAAAAAATCCGCCTCACCTGTAATGATATAACATTCAGTGATTTCGTCAATCTCCTTAATTTTATCGAGGAAGTTGTTCAGAGCGTTATCTTTTTGCCAAGCCAAAGAAACGAGGACGAATGTCTTAACGTTCAATCCAATTTCTTGAGGATTGACAGCGGCATGATAGCTCACAACAACGCCAGTAGATTCTAATTTCTTAACGCGTTCGAGTGTGGGAGCTGGTGAAAGACCAATTTTTTTAGAAAGGTCAAGGTTTGTAATTTTTGAGTTTTCCTGAAGTATTTTAAGGATTCTCAAGTCGATGTTGTCAAATTTCTCCGTCATAACAGAATTAAATTTCGCGTGGGTATTTATCAATATATTTAAATCGGCTGCAAGTTAAAGCATAATAAAATTAAATACAAGTTTTTATGATAAAAACCTTAAAATATTTTACAAAAAGGCTGATTTGAAGATTAAAATTTACTATTTTTCAATTTTTAGAATAGCATTATTAAGACGTCGAAACAAAATTTGGTCACACTTTGGAATATAATTTCTTAACAAAATATTTTCATGCACTGTTTCCAAATTAAATATCAAACTCGCTCCACTAATCTTCCGATTGTTTCGCTCAAATTTCCCATGTTTAACGATTGCTCTCTGAGGGTTTCTTTTAATAGATTTATTTCATCGAATAAAAGGTTGTTTATTCGATTGGGGGAAGGTAAAAACGGGCTAATTTTAGCTCTCACATACCAAATTTCACGGATGATACTGAGGGGTATCTCATAGGGTTCATAGAAATTATTATCCGACCGAAGTTCTAATAACTTCTTGTTTTTCAATTGGTTATATACTCTTTTTGTTACAATATCATCACTCGTTACAATGATATAAACGTAGCTATCTTTAATACCCGTTTCCCAAAGGCTTGGTTCAATATAGCTGCAAACAACTTTATCGCCTTCAAAAAGTGTAGGCTCCATCGAATCACCCGACACATCGAAGCAACGGTGCGTTCCGACCTTATATTTATAGTCGGGCAAGGTGAAAGATGGCAAGTTTTGTATAAAAATAGGATCATTCAACTCGCTGACATAACCGCTTTGAGCAGGCACAGGCACATGTACGATGCGCTCGTCATCGCTCACATCCGTTACCACTGTTAATACCCTAAAATCTTTATTATTCTCTTCGCTCAGAATCATTGCCCCCTCGCCTGTGAAGATAAAAATGGGATTCATTTTATATACCTCCACGGCTTTACGAATAAGGTCAATGGTGACATCTCGCCTTCCTTTCAAAATTTCGCTCAAACTTTGAGGGAGATATTCAAGCTCAAGCGCAAATTGGCGGCTGCTTTTTATTACTTTAGTATCGCGAAGGCGATTATGGAATTTAATAAATCGCTGGGTAACAATATTGTTGTTCATTAGAAATGCTTTTTGTTGTATTCGCCATAAAGTTACACTTTATTCCTAATTTGCGGATAGATTTGGATATTATTTACCTAAATTGATGATGTTTTTAAACACATCTCAAATCCCGTTTATTTTGAATATGCATTTATGATGGTTGCAAAATCATCCGCTTTTAAAGATGCTCCGCCGATGAGTCCGCCATCAACATCAGGTTGAGCTAAAAGTTCTTTAGCATTGGCTGCATTCATGCTACCACCATATAAAATGCTGATAGAAGCGGCTATTTCTTTACCATATTTTTTTTGAAAAGTCTTGCGAATAGACTTATGCATGTCTTGCGCTTGCTCAGGCGAGGCTGTCAAACCTGTTCCGATTGCCCAAATGGGTTCGTAAGCCACCACTACTTTTTTAATGTCTTCATGGCTCAAATGAAACAGTTCATCTTGAATTTGCTTTGATACAAATCGTGTATGAGTACCTTTTTCACGTATCCGCAAAGGTTCGCCGCAGCAATAAATGGGCGTCATGGTTTTTGAAAGCAATAAATCCACTTTTTTAATCAAAACAGGGCTGGTTTCCTTAAAATATTCCCGACGCTCTGAATGTCCAACGATGACATATTCGACATTTACAGATTGCAACATCTCTGCTGACACTTCGCCTGTATAAGCTCCTTTTTCTTCTTGATAGCAATTTTGAGCACCCAATTTTATAGTGGCATGACCTTCAATCAAACGCCCTACACTTTCGCAAAATACTGAGGGGGTAGCCAATACGACTATTACATCGCTTGCTAATTCCTTTGATTTAATGTCGTTGGTTAAAATGAGCGCATCTTGAAAAGTTTTATTCATTTTCCAATTGCCTGCTACTATTTTCAGTCTTTTCACCTTCTTTGCCATGATTTATGAGCTTAAATTTAAAATATTTGAAAAATTAATTGATGATTTTTTAAAATCGCCGCAAAGTTAAAAAGCTATGAGAAATAATGAAGGATTAATGCTGTAAATTATAAAGCATCCCGAACTTTCCTAAAAAAGGAAAATTCGGGATGCTTTGTGTTAAAAATTTTAGTGATTTTTATCAATTACAAGGCAATAATTAATTGTCTTATTCTGTATCTGACTGAGCATTTTCAGTAACTAAAAAACAAGATGCCGCTGCCAAAACCATACAAACTCCTGCCAATACAAGCGCATTGCGAGGGTCATCGCCTAATACAGACTTGTAAAAAAGCGGCACTGTCAACATGCCTATAAATTGCGGCACGCAGATAAATCCGTTGAAAATACCCATATAAACACCCATTCTCTCACCTTTGACTGCATTCGCAAGCATTAAATAAGGCATTGACATAATTGAACCCCATGCTAAACCGATTAATGACATGCCTGCAAAATAAATCATTTTATCATTTGAAAGCAATGTGATAAAAAATCCAACCGCACCAATGCTCAAAAATATAGCGTGAGTCGCTCGGCGGCTGCCGACTAATTTGACAATGCGCGGCATAAAAATAGAAATGACAAAACACATAATACTAAACATGGCAAAACACAGCCCACCCCATTTACTCCCTTCTTGAAAACCGACAGGATTCGCCTCAGGGCTTGGCGCATTGAATGCATATTTAGCCACCGCCAAAGAAAGGTATTGCCACATTAACGGCAAGCCATACCAAGTAAAAAATTTCACCCACCAAAGTTGACGCATCACTTTTGGCATTTCAGAAAGGGATGCAAGTATTTCTTTAAAAACACTCAACCATAAGACGCCATACATCACTACGAAAATACCTACTGCCCATATTAACCCTCCAATCGCTCCACTTGTACGTGAGGCAAATAATCCGCCCATGATAGCAGAACCTAAAGTCAATGCGAAATGCCAAAAATTGATGTTTTTCTTTTGTTCTTCAGTAAAAACAGTCGGTTTTTTATAATTTTCATCAACTGGCGGATATTCTCGAGTGGTGTACATTGTCCAAAAAATGGTCAATAAAATAGCTGCTGCACCGATATAAAATGGATAACGAACGGCATTTGGAATACCATTAGAAAGCAATTCTGCATCGGCTGTCATAGCCAAACTGATACCAATTAGAGGTAAAATGAAAGGCATTAAATTAGCAATTGTTTGCCCAAAGCCGACCATAAAAGATTGTACTGAGAAGCCAGTAGGTCGTTGTTCATTGTTCAACATATCGCCAACAAAAGCTCTAAAAGGCTCCATTGATGAGTTGAGACCTGCATCCAATAACCACATGAGAGAAGCTGCCATTAATACAGATGACGAATTGGGCATTAGAATCATCGCAATACTGCCGACGATTGCGCCAATAAAAATATAAGGTTTGCGACGACCCCATTTTGGCGACCAGCTTTTATCTGATAATGCACCAATAATGGGTTGCAAAAGTAATCCTGTCAATGGTCCAGCAAGCCAAAGCCCTGGAATAGACGCTTCTTCTGCATGTAAATAGCGGTAAATAGGTGACATGTTAGCTTGTTGCAAGCCAAAACCATACTGAATGCCTAAGAATCCGAAACTCATGTTCCAGATTTGCCAAAAGGATAGGTTAGGTTTATTAGTTGTTTTGCTTTCTACTAAATCAGAATCAAGAAGGGAATTTGCCATAAGATGTTAAGAGTTTAAATTTTATACATTCTTGTTGTTAAGTTAATAAGAAAATTGCTTCTAAAAATTTTGTTATTTAGTTGAATTTCAATATTTCTGTAATGATATTTATTTTTTTTCAAAATCAAATAATTTTGGGCAAAAAAAAAGAGCAAATTGATTAACAACTCGCTCTCATAAGAAATCACCCGACTGTTATAGTCTGAATCTTTATATGTATTCTCAATATTGAAATTCAATACGAGATTTTATATTTCAATGAATTTAAAGAATATCTTTTGGTCAAATCCAAAATCATAGTGCAATAATACGCAATTCTCTGAAATGCACAATACTTTTTCAAATATTTTTTAATATTTTTTTAACAAATTTAAATTTTACGACTATTTACGCCAATTTTTGTACGTCATTTTTACAATTTGCTTTATAAATCTCTTGTTTTTAATTGATAATACGCAATATAAAAAAAGAGTACCATAAAGAGCGAAGCTGTAATCATTGATTCAGTTGGCGTGAGAAATATCCGCATATCCGACCCTTCTGCCATTCCTTTTATCATCTTTGGTATCGGAAATGGTGTTAGGTCATTTGTTGCACTCATGGGTCCGAACATAGCTGCAGTTCTACCAAATATTTGACCTAAAATTAAATACCGAAGGATACGCTCAATAAACATGATGTAAGCAAAATATAAAAACAACGCGATGCCCGTGCGCCTCAACAAAACACCGAGCATGAAACCAAAGCTCATAAATGATAAACACATCAAAAAATAGCGCGGTATCATGTCTATATTTTCCGTCATTCTACTCACATAAATGGTTTCTGTATTGAAAAAACCATAGAGCAGGGCGACGATAGCATAATATAATGTGCCTATCAAAGCGATGCCAATAAGGAAATATGTTTTTGATAAATAAAAATCCGTCCGACTGATGCCGCTGATGATGTTTTGACGAAGGGTTCTATTTGAAAATTCATTCGTAACGGTCAATACAGCAATGAAACCCATGATAAAATAGGCGAGCCAATTTCCTACATACGCCAGCGATTGCCATATATTCGGGAACATATAATATACATCTGTACCGCCTAATTCTTTGGGCAAGTTGATGCTTTTTCCAACTGCCATAAATAAAGGTAGCAGCAATATATACATCGCAGACAAAACCAAGAAAGGCATATAATTTTTAACCTTCAACCATTCGAGTTTGAGGAGATATAGGGCGTTTGTCATGTTTTAGTTTTTTGAAGTGATTTGTAGAAATTCTTCTTCAAGGCGGCGTTTGCGCTCATTTAAATGCGTCAAAACGATGCCTTTTTGAATCGCTAATTGATTGACATCAAAAGCTGAATAGCCTTCTTTTATTTGAATAATTAAGAAATTGGACTTGGTATCAATACTTGAAATGAATGATGCTTCTGTAAGCACCCCCCTCAGTATTTCGTTGTTTTGAGCCGCTATTTCTATCGTCATATTTTTATTCAAAAGGCTTCCGACTTCTCCAGTCATTAATAGGTTGCCGTTTTTTATAATGGCTACATGTGAGCAGACTTTTTCAACTTCATCGAGCATATGGCTTGCCATAAATATGGTTTTGCCTTGAGCAGCTATATCTAAAATTGTTTGGCGTACCTCCGCTATACCCGTCGGATCAAGCCCATTTGTCGGCTCATCGAAGATTAATACTGAGGGGTCGCCGACCATCGTTGCACCGATAGCCAAACGTTGTTTCATGCCGAGCGAGTAAGTGCGAAATTGGGCATCTTTCCGATGTGCTAAATTGACTAATTTTAAGATGGCATCGAAATCCACATTCTTAGCGCGTTTAATATGCGCGACCACTTCAAGGTTCTGAACAGCATTCATATATGGATAAAAATTGGGCGTTTCCAATAGCGCACCAATTTGTCTAAGAGCCTCTGCCCCATTGCCATATTGCCCTTCAAACCATTGATAATTGCCATTATTAGCATTGATAATGCCCAATACAATGCCTAAAGTAGTCGTTTTACCGCTGCCGTTGGGTCCGAGTATGCCATATACTTGACCTTGCTCGACCTCCAAATTCAGTTGATTGACAGCCGTGATTCGCCCGTATTGTTTCGTTAAATTATGTATTTCTAATACTTTCATAAACCTTTATTTTATTGTTCTGAATTGCTCTCTGCCAGCTTGGCTTGGCGCAAAGTGACAAGGGCGACGGTTAAAAACAAAAGACCGAAAACAGTCTTGGTGGGTATTAAAATGATAGAGCATACAAGAAGCACGTATGCCAATATTTTCTGTTGTTTTATCTTCTTAGGACTCATTTTTTAATATGGAAATTCAGCTTAAAAGTTTAATAAAAATGGTTAATTATTGATAATTTGCAACACAATTGTTTGCAAGGGCAAGGTAAGTAAAAAATTTAGAATATATGATAGTTGTTAGTTGTATGGGAAAAACAAAGTGCTGAAATACTGAGGGGGTTCTCATAAAATGTTTTATTTTTACCATTATTCTTATTCATAAAAAAATCCAAATTATGCGTTTGTCATCTTTAAAATACCTGTTTGTTTTCATCGTACCAGCTCTTGTTTTATTTTCAATTAATGAGAGCGGTCTATGGGTTTATTCTGCCTTGATTTTTGTATTTATTTTGATGCCGATTTTGGAATTTATCTTCGTTGGAACGCCTGAAAATATGACCGAAATTGAAGAGCAACTTGCTTCAAAAAACAAGGTTTATGACTATATTATTTGGAGTTTAGTCCCCATTCAAGTAGCTACTTTATGCTATTTTTTAATAAGAGTGAGTGACCCTTCGCTAAATTTATTTGAAAAAATAGGGATGATGACCGCTATGGGCATGTCATGCGGTGTTTTAGGGATTAATGCGGCGCATGAATTGGGGCATCGCTCTACAAAACATGAGCAATTGATGAGTAAAATATTGCTTTGTACCACCCTCTACATGCACTTTTTTATAGAACACAATCGCGGACATCATAAAAATGTCTCTACAGATGAAGACCCTGCTTCTTCAAAATATGGAGAAAATATTTATGCTTTTTATTATCGGTCGGTGAAGGATAGTTGGCTCTCTGCATGGCATTTGGAGGCGTTGCGTTTGAAGCAAACCAAGCAACCTTTTTGGAGTTTTCACAATGAAATGCTGATTTATCAAGTCGTACAATTGAGTTTAATTGGGCTTATTTCTGTCTTATTTGGTTGGCAAGTTCTGCTACTGTTTTTAGGAGCGGCTATCATGGGCTTTTTGCTTTTGGAAACCGTGAATTACATTGAACACTATGGTTTAAGAAGAAAAAAAATCACTGATAAGCAATTTGAACAGGTTTTGCCTATTCATTCATGGAATTCAGACCATGCGTTAGGCAGATTATTACTCTTAGAACTTACTCGCCATTCCGACCATCATTTTAAAGCCACGAGGAAATATCAAGTGCTTCGCCATTTCGGTGATAGCCCTCAAATGCCAGCGGGCTACCCTGCTATGATGCTTTTATCGCTCATACCGCCGCTTTGGTTTAAGGTGATGCATAAGCAAATTGCTGAATATCGCACTACGATTAAAGGTTTGGATTTGGCGTAACTATCTCTTAAAACTGATTACATTTCAAATAATATTGAACTATTTATACAGTTGTTCTATTTATTTTATAAAAAATATTTTGAAAATACGACCCCCTCAGTATCTTGCTTAAAAATTGATAAAAATGATGACTGAAAATTTTGAACATAAAATTCGACGACTTGAATTAGAAAATTTTACCTGTTTTACTAAGGCTGAAATGGATTTTTCAAGCGGCATTAATGTGTTTATTGGGGAGAATGGAACTGGGAAAACGCATGTGTTGAAGGTATTATATTCTATGAATTATGCCGCAGCAAGGGTTGAAATTACAGCCAATAGTAACGAAAAGGATTCAAGTAATTTAAAATTTAATCCTTATTCTTACATTAGTGATATGGCATTGACATTTGGAACTAATATATGGATTGAATTAATTAGAGATATAAATCAACCAAATACATTTTTTAAAACTACTTTTTCAGATGAACTTGAATTTGGTTTAAGGTTTTCAAAAGGTGAATTATCTCATTTGACATTTACATTGTCAGATGTCAGTATCAATTCTCCAATTTATATACCTCCATATGAGATGCTTTCTAATTCAATATTGAACAATAATAAAATTTATTTTGATTTAGTGAACGCTTTGAATATTAAAAAAGGTGAGCCAGATTTAGAGATTCTTGATGAACTAAATGAACTAATAAAAATCAAAGTTGAAAAAAGAGACGATGTTTTTTATATTAGTATTGGCAATGAGAAAAATATAAAAGCTAATTTAAATGCAAATGGTCTAAATAAGATTGGGCAATTAATTCCTCTCATCCAAAACGGAAGCCTAAATAAAAATACCATCTTATTTTGGGATGAACCAGAGACCAATTTAAATCCAAAATACATTAAAATTGTAGCACAATTTTTACAGACTTTGGCTAAAAATGGTGTTCAAATATTCGTAGCGACTCATGATTATTTGCTCACTTATTGGCTTTCTTTAGCGGCTGAATATCCTCATCAAGATACACCACCTATGCGTTTTTTCTCTTTATCAAAAGGTGAAGACGGAACAGAAATTGAAGCAGCCGATACAATGAACGGCTTAAAAAACAATGTTTTATTAGACGAATATTCAGCTTACAGCGATGCCGTTTTAGCAAAATCTTTTGATTCTTTAAATGAACCGGTATAATGATAAAAACCTTAGAAACTGAAGACGAAAAACTTTCATTTCAATTTAACCTTAATCGCTGGTCTCTTGTTGAGGCATTTGATAAATTACCTGACGTTGAAAAACAGGCTAATTCAAAAGTAGATTTTATAGGTTTATTGGATACCGATAAACTATTTTTGATAGAAGTTAAAAATTTGCGAGAACGCCCTGTACAATCTGCAACCCATATAATTAAAAAATTGCAGCTTGATTATCAATCAAACTATGATTCTAAAAATCAGCCAATCGTCAAAGAAGTAATTGATTCAGTTAAGGATTCATTACTGTTTATTGCTTTGCAAAATCGCTATGCTCTTGAAAATGCTACTCTTTGGGCTGAATTAGCTCGGTTAGCAACCAGTCCCGAAGTAAAAATTTATGCTGTTTTTTGTCTTGAAACAGATTCCGAATATTTACCTAATATTAATCCTCAAAAATTAAGTATCATAAAAGAACACATCCTTCGTCGGCTTCAATCAGCTTTTGAAAGACTAAAAGCAACAGTTTTGTTAATTGATTCATCAAAAGATTTTTCAAGTAATTTGGCTTTAAAACTGAATTATAATACAGACTCTTCAATCTAAAATTGTTTATATTTGCTATAACAATTATTTCTATCAATACTTCCTAAAAAATCAAACAATGGGCTTCTCTGATCTATGGAAACAAATTACTCAAACGCCTTCATTTCAACCAACGCGTATTTTCATTCCCGATGACCATACCGACAAGGCTGACCAATTGAAAAACAATATCATCACCGCTGAAAAGGATTATTTTACGGTGCGTGTCAATGAAATGTACCTCAGTTATAGCAGCAAATGGTTCAGCACTTTTGATCCTGTGGTGTTCGTGGTTTCTGAATTTATATATGGTGGGCAGAGGCGCGTTGTGCCTTTCGTGGTTGGTCCTGCGATGTTGAAAGGTAAAATGGAGAACTTACCTGAAGGGATGATTTTTTCAAATACGACCGTTGCAGGTACACACCCCTACAAGGGCGATTCGCTGGCGTTGACCATAGTTTTGAGTCAAGTGAAACAGACGGATTATCTTCAAAAGTTTATTGAAATGATAGAAAGTACTGCTGCCACTTATATGATGGACTTTGCTACGATGGTGAATGACTACGTAAAAGTGGCTAAAGTGGTGATGAAAGGCATGGAAAACTTGATGGGCATGGAGGAAACCACGCCTATTGTGGGCTTTCGCAAGGAAATCAATCCCAACGCTGGCGATGATTTTAAACCAGGTTATTCTGTTTTGATTAATAAAGATCAAAGCACTTTGCAAGAGTCTATGTTTTGGGTTAAAAATGATCGGCTGTTTTATGGCAATAGCATGGAAACGGCTGTGCCTTATCGCGAGGGCGATTATGTGTTGTACAGTATCATGAAAACAACGGCTCGAAATGATACCTCTACCCTATTCAGTGCGGTGTGGGATGATGTTAAAAATTATGCTATCAAAGAAGCATTTATTAGTGAAGATAAATGGCAAATTATTAAAAGTAGGATGTTCGGATTGCAATGCGTTTTGACGTCAAGCCCTGATTTGACGCAACCGCAAGCTGATATTTTATGGGAATATTATGTCGCTGAAATTAAGAAAATTAGGGCATCCAAAGACCAATTGGGTGCTGCCGTTTCTAAGGCTTCTTTGGATGATTTTGATAAAAAGGCTTTGAATACTTTGAATAATCTTTGATTAAATAGTGAAACTTGTAGCGATGGGAACGCGGATAACACGGATTAGGCGGATTTT
>JAYTUY010000127.1:0-5861 GCA_043744275.1 Saprospiraceae bacterium | reverse complement strand
TTTTTTGTTTCATTTTTTTTAATAATTCCTTTCAAAGATAAGTGATTTACTTTTAATCTCAAAATCCACAGTCGAGCTTTTTTTAGTTATACAATACTAAGGGGGTAGCTCAATTCATTTTGAGATACCCCCTCAGTATTCCTTTCAACTTCATTCTAAATATTTTTTATCAAAGCCTTGTAAATGATTGGTTTACAAAGCTTTTTGATTATATTTATGGAAATAAAAAAAATACCCTAATTTTGCAAAAAACAAACCAACTATGGCTAAAGACTTGATACACGAAGCTGTGAGAAACGCGCTTATAAAAGATGGTTGGGTTATTACAGACGACCCTTTATACATAGTTTTTGAAGATGAAGACAGTATTTCCATTGACTTAGGTGCAGAAAATCAGATTTTGGCAGAAAAAGACAGTAGAAAAATTGCAGTTGAAATCAAAACATTTAATCAACCCTCTTTGATGTATGAGTTTCATAAAGCTATTGGTCAGTATTTTAATTATGAAACAGCAAAGATGAAATCATTGTATCATGGAAAGAATAAAAAAATATAAAAAGATAATTGGTGAAGTTTTGGAAGAATACCAAAGCCGTTTTCGTCAAACAAGTCAAGGTATAACCAATCATATCATTGAAGATGATAAAAATCACCATTATCAATTTTTATGGTTGGGCTGGAAAGGCGATAAGCAAATTTTCAATGTGGCTTTTCATATTGATATTTTAGACAATAAAATATGGATTCAACGCGATAATACAGAAACAGGTATTGCCAATCTTTTGACTGAAAAAGGGATTCCTAAAAAAGATATTGTTTTAGCCTTTTATCCACCTGCCCATAGAGAATTGACGGAGTTTGCGGTGGGGTGATACCCCTCAGTATTTCACGTACTTCGCAGTGATATTTGATTATTTTGTACGGTCATGAGACCAAAAATACACACTCGCAGTCGGAGATTGCGAGCGAGGTGTTTTTTATTACCAATTTAGTCCAGCAAGAAATATTTACATCTCCTTCCTTAAATAATGAAAATACTCCATAAATTCGCTTGATAATTCTTTCTTCAATTCCTCAATTTCTTTTCTGAGGGTATGCTCCTGTATATTTAAGTTATCTAATAACTCTTTCATTTGTAACCATTTTTGATACAGTAACTCTAATGTCCAAATTAGTCCATATCTTTTAAGGTAAAGTTTCATCTTGATATGCATATACTTCGCCTCTACTGAATCCGCCTTAGGGTTGATATTTCCAAGCATATCACGTTCAAAATACATATTAAAATCAACTTCGCATGGATCAAAGTAAAATTCTGAATCATCATTACCTTTTGCAATGTTGACAAAAGAGCAAGAATAAACTAGATTTGAATATTCCGTTTTTAATTCTGGGAACTTAGATTTAGCCTTAAAATGGTCAATATGAAAATTACTCATACCACCAAACCATGAATGATGACAATCAGTATAGCCACAGCGTTGGTTAAAGTCTGTTGACAAAAGTAATTTATACTTTCTATAATCATTGAAAGCATTACCCATATAAGTTCTTTTGGGTGAAGTGTGTCTAAATGGGAGCATTATTTTTTGTTGTCTGCTTTTTGAATAGTATCGTCTACTTTATTAAGGAGGTCAATAATTTTATTTAACCTTGCTTCGTTTGTCAATCGTTTGAACTGGTCTGGAATTGGATTTTTCTTGTTCAATGATTTTTCAATAAAGTTATCAAGTTGAATGAGATCATTTTCTTCATCTATACTTAGGGGGCGTTCAGAACTCAATTTAGTTAACTCTAATAAACGAACTTCCGCATTAAAAATACGTTGCTCAAATTTTTTTACTTGTTGTTTTACACGCTCTAAAAAAAGTGGATCTTCATTATGTACAACACTTTTTTTATCATACACAAGATTAACGTCCTCGCTTTTTAATAGAGCATCATTTTCGTATGAAGTCAAGATAAAAACGGGAAAACTTTCTCTAATACTTAAAATTTCATCTGCTAATATAGCACCATCATAATGTATCATTCGATTCTTTTCCGAAAGGTGAAAATCAATAATGATAGCTTGATAGTGTTCTTCCATCAAGATAATAGCAAATTCTTTAGGATCAGGTAGAGGTTCTAAAACGTCTAAAACAAAATCCTTGGAATTAGGAATGTATTTTACATAATCTTGAAAATTATGTCTGTCACTTTCACTTTCATCAATATATGCTATTTTATACATCATCACTATTTTTTATTGGAAATAACATACGCATTTTATATTTAGTTTTATGTTCTAAAATCTCTACAGAGCCTTGATAATTTTCTACAGCACTTTTTAAAATATACATGCCTAAGCCAGTTCCTATTTGTTCATTCGTACGAGGGTCTTTTCGAGTAGAAAAAAACATATCAAATATACGATTAGGATCCGAAATTGTATTATCTAAACCTGGACCAGAGTCTTCATAATCTATGAAAATGGTATTTTCAATTTTCCCATATTGAATTTTAATTAACCTTTGATTCCCTGCCTCTCTACGGCTGAAAGCTTCAATTGAATTAGCAAACAGGTTAACAAAAATGCTATCTAAGTCTATTTCAAATAGATTTAAATATATATCTGCCATCGGAGAGCATACAAAGTTTACTTGCCGTGCTTCAAACTGTGGGTTCCATGTTGACTGTAAGCTTTCAAAATACTTCTCTAAATTGACATCTCTTTTGCGTCTTTTCCCTCCTTTGACTGTAGAAATAGCGAAATCTAACCATTTACTAAGCTTCTCGTCATCTTGTCTCATTTGTTCAATTTTGACAAATGGGTTTTCATAGTCTTGTAATTCTTTTAATACCTTTTTATCTATCAAAGGTTCTATACTTCTTTTCAATTTTTTAGCCCTGCTTACCAAATTACCGCTTAGATTTTCAAAATCATGTGCAAAAGAGGTAACTAGTAAACCTGTGCTTGCTAAGGCTTGTAATATTCGTTTGCCTTCGATGACTTCTTCTTTTTCTTTTCTTTCAGTGTCAATTACTTTGAGTAATACATCTGTATCGTTGTCGATATTATTATTTAGAGCTAGGCTGTTTGAATTGTCATTGTTTAAATTTGAATTTTCTTCCCCCTCAGTATTTTTACTATTCTGTTTTGTTTGTCTATCCTTTCTTATTTGTTCTTCTCTTTTTATAGCTTTAGCATTGGGATTATTGATATCATATAACTCATGTAAAGCACGAAAAAAAGCAGTTCTTTCTCCTTCAAATATATCGATTCCTGCTAACAGCACTTGTCTAAATATTTTGAAAACATCATTTTCTTTGATACCCTCTCTATCAGATTTATCTTCAAAATATGGATTATCTAATCTTGTGATTTTTACAACACCATAAACTTGCCTATCACTTATTCTCCACCTACCTTTTTTAATACTTGAACTACGAGCAGAGCGAGATATTAGACCAATCCAATCAAATGATACACCTTTTGGGTCTCCTAAAGGGCGTACTTTAAAGTTATCTCTGTATAATTTTATACCACCAAATTTAGCTAACCATTTTCTTCTTAATTCATAGTTAATTTTACGATAATGATAAATATTATCCTCCGAGTCTTCTCGCTCTTCCCCCCCCCCGCGTTTCAAGAAATATAATATAGCTTCGAAAGAGCCAATTTTAGGATAAGTTTCTAATAAATTTGGCTCGTCTCCTAATAATTCATCAAATGCTTTATTTATCTCGAAATAACCTTTCTCAAATGCAGTAAGGCTATAATTAGGGTCTTGTTTTGCTAATTTCGTTTTTTCAAAAAAGCCTAATTGTTTGATAATCTTTAAATCTACTTCATTTTGCCATATTGTCACAGTAAGTCTTTGGTCACGGGTTGCCACTAATCGAATTTTATAATCATAATCTTCTACTTGTGATGATGTTACCTCGCCGTATTTATCTTTAAATTCAGAATGGAAAAGGTATATTTTTAAAAAATCATTTTCAAGAGGTGGAATCAAATCTTCTAAATGTCTAAATAGATTTTCTGTAATGACATTTTCTAATGTATCATTATCATGCTTGTAGCCAATCCAACCATCTTTTAATGCCGATATTTTGATTATTGTTCCTTTGTTATCTTGCCAATAATCAAAAAAAGAAGAGTCTAAATCGAAATCATTAAAAATTACTTTTATATCCTCTTTTAAATTTAAATCGGAAACAGTCTCTAATTCAGCCTTTATGTCATTTATCGTTTTCTTTTTTTGTTCAAACTGCTTCCAATCAATAAACCACGATACCCCCTCAGTATTTTTCATCTTTGAATAGAGCTGAGTACGATAGCCTAATCTATCCATTGCAAATCGTCCAATCCCTTTAGCTCCTGTCTTCACACGATTGTTTTTAGATTTTATCGTATCTACTTTATCGTCTGTTCCTATAATCATCCAACTTTCTCTAACAATTTTATCAGTCATGCCATCACCATTGTCAATTATGTATAAATTATCGTGTGCAGTATCAATGAATACAATACAGACTGTTGCATCAGCATCATAAGCATTTTTGACTAATTCTATAACAGCTCCTTCTGCATTAGAGAAGTTCTCTTGACCTATCAATCGGGCTGTTTTAGCTGAAACAGTAAATGGAATTTTTGACATTATAGGATTAAGTGTTTAATTCTGGGAAAAGTGAATTATCTATATTTTTTAATCTTGATTTACATATTCGTATTAAATCTACCTCTTTGTTTTTATCCATGTGAAAAACATCTACATTTTTCTCGATACCGATAAATCTACGCTTTTCTAAAAGTGCTGCCAATAAAAAACTACCACTCCCACATGTATTATCTAAAATTAAATCATTTTCATTAGTATAAGTTCTAATTAAATATTTTCCAAGTTCAATTGGCTTTTGAGTCGGATGATGAACTTTACCTTCGCTTTCAGCTGTTTTGCAGTAAAACCAATCATTTACTTCATTATCTTGTGTCAAGTCTATTTCATCCTCCTCATCGTATAATAATAAATCAATAGGGTAACGTTCTCCCTCACTTTTTACTTCAACTGGTTTAAAAGTATCATAACTACTTGAAGATTGATCTTTTCGTTGTTTGTTATAAGGCTCTCCTTCTGTCATCTGCGGATTAAAAGTAGGCTGTTCTTTGTAGAAAATGCAAATATCTTCATGCTTTCTTAACGGTTGTTTTTTTGCGTTCAAAAAATTAGTAGCTTTTGATTTTATCCAAACAATTTTATATTTAAACAACTTTCTACCTGTCCATATTAATTCAGCAGCAAAAACACCTTGAGCAGTAAGTGCTATAACGCCTCTATCTTTTATAATTCTTTTGTACTCTTTCCAAAGTTCTTCTAAAGGAATAACATCATCCCATTTATTTTGGGTATATCCATAAGGCAAATCACATAATATCATATCAATTGATTTATTTGGAATAAATTTCATTTTTTCTAAACAATCTCCCTCGATGACATTATTAATCATATTTTCAAACTCCATAACTGTGCAATAAATATTTATAAATTATAATAATTGAAAGTGTATGCCTTAATTTAAACACAAATAAAATGATTTTCATAATCAAACTAAGCATTTTTTTTCTAAATAAAATCTTTTACTCTAATTATTTTAAACCATCACCTCTCAAACCGCTCCCCCAAATGCCACAAAAAATTATCCACCTTCGGATAATAGGCTTCAGGCATCGGCAAATAAAGTTGTGTGCCTGCTAAAGTTTTGAGACTATAAGCCACCGCATCATCTTCCTTGATATGCCGAGACACCACGACCCGATAAGTGGCATCAATGCCAATAATGCCTCTATCGAATGCGCGATGCAGATTCGGGCAGAGGGC
>JAYTUY010000126.1:0-5880 GCA_043744275.1 Saprospiraceae bacterium | reverse complement strand
TTAGACGCTCAGTACCAACTCTTGAAAAGTAAGCACCTCTAAGCCGTTTGGTACGTCTGTCTCAATCAGTCCATACCGATAGGTCAAGTCCTAAAACTTTCTATCATCTTGAAAATAGCATTCTCTTTGTACCTTTGGTTGTCAGGTCAAAGACGTTCAGGACACACAATCTGCCCAATATCCTTCTACAGAGCGAGTCAAGCCACTACCCAACATAGCGTCGATGATAACTGCATCTTTTGGGATCGGCGGGAATGTATCGTCATCATTGATATACCCCCTCAGTATTTCAGCCCGATGAGGCAATAATTCAAGGTTTTTTTTGAAATCATCTGTTTCATTTTTTGAAATTTTACAAATAAAAACCTGCACATTAAAAAATCGCTCATGCAGCAAACGAGCGATAGCCATGCCGTCACCACCATTGTTACCTGTTCCACAAAAAACAAATATATTTTTTTCAGAATCATAAAGGCTTGTCAACCAATAGGTAAATTCGAGGGCAGCCCGTTCCATCAGGTCAATGGAGGAAATAGGTTCGTTGTCGATAGTATATTTATCCCATGCTCGAACCTGTTCAGCGTTTAAAATTTTCATTTAGTAATGGGTGTTTAAAATTATGGATTGTAAATTTGACATTTAAATCATTTAAAATCAAAGAATTAAAGATGAATATTTTTCAAAATTTAAAAATAGTAGAATTGGCGAGTGTGTTGGCGGGTCCAGCAGTGGGTATGTTTTTTGCGGAATTGGGCGCAGAGGTCATCAAAATTGAAAATAAAACGACTGGCGGCGATGTCACTCGCTCGTGGCAATTACCTAATGAACAGGTGAATGTAGATGAAAATGGTATATCAGATTCCGCCTATTTTCATTCTGTCAATTATGGAAAAACGCATTATTTCCTTGATTTACAATCTGTTACAGATAGAGAAAAAGTTTATGAAATACTGAGGGGGTGCGATTTAGTGATTTCAAATTTTAAAAAATCATCAGCCGAAAAAATGGGTGTTGACTATGAAACCGTCAAGGCAATGACCCCCTCAGTCATTTATGCTCAAATATATGGTTTTGATGAAGAGGACGAAACGCCAGCGTTTGATGTGGTACTTCAAGCCGAAGCAGGCTTCATGTACATGAACGGTGAGAAAGGTGGAAATGCGGTGAAAATGCCCGTTGCACTCATTGATTTACTGGCAGCACATCAGCTTAAAGAAGGCATTTTGGTCGCTATGCTCAAGCGGGAGCGGACGGGCGAAGGGTCGTTTGTTTCCACCACTTTATATGAGTCGGCGGTGGCATCGTTAGCGAATCAGGCGACGAATTGGTTGATGGCAGGTCATATTCCTCAACGCATGGGGTCGGAGCATCCGAATATTGCGCCATATGGTGATTCATTTTTTACGGCAGATAATAAATATGTGGTATTGGCTTGCGGTACTGAAAAACAGTGGTTGTCATTGTGTAAAGCTTTGGAATTAGAGGATTTAATTAAAGATATACGCTTTAAAACCAATGCTTTGCGCGTCAAAAATAGAGCAGAATTGTACGTTATACTGAGGGGGGTAATGGAAGTTTATAAACGAGATGAATTATTAGATTTATTGAAAAAATATCAAATTCCTGTCGGAGCTATTAGAAATATGCCCGAAGTTTTTGAAAATAAGACCGCTCAAGCGATGATTTTGGAAGGAACGACTCATGAAAACGTTGTTACAAAATGTGTTCAAACGGTGGCGTTCAAAATTTTATAAAAAATTATGGTAAGCATTTTAAAAAAATTTAAAAATTAAATTTCAATACATAAAATATTGATTATCAATACATTAAGATACCTAAAATGGTAAAATTGGTGTTAAAAATTCATACCAAAATGTAGGTATTTTTAAATTACAATTAAAAAATATTTAAAAAATACCGTCACGTTATCATCCTTTTTTTGAAAGTTGGTATCTCCTTTGCAAAACACCCATCATGCAATTGATTGTAAAAATCACACAACGTCGCTATCTTTTAACACAATAAATTACAACCAAAACTTAATAAGCAAAATTTCTACCTCCCGAGTAAAAATTTATTCGCTCAACTTTCCCCTTATTGCAGCCACCACTGCAAGCTTTTAAAAACCGAATTCTATTAATTTTTACCGATTAAAACTTTTGATGATGAGAAATCTACAATTTGTAATCACACTTTTAATTTTCCCGCTTTTTGTCAATGCTCAATTGATGACTCAAGTGGATGCCAACAAAATCGCCGCTTCAAACACAGGTTCTTCTCACAGCAGCTCCAAAAAAGCAGTGAACGAAACACCTGAGCAAGCGAGAATCCAATTAATGTCTTCACTCAATTTATACAGAGGCTACTCTGTGAGCGTGGATGACGCAAAAATCAACGACCTCAACGAACAAGAAGAATCTGCTTCTTCGGATGACAAAGCCAATTTCAAGGCTTACATGACGAAGATGGAGCAAGTGCTTCAACGCCGCTTGACGGCTCTGGAAACAGATAATGTGAAAGACGCAGACCAATTGGCTGAAAAAAGCGAGTTGATTCGCGCTTTTAATATCCTAAAATCTGCTGCTTGCCTTGCTGAACGCAGAGATGGCTCATTCGTGAGACAAAAGGATTTTGAAGGACGTGAAATAGTGGCTTTTCCACTCGATGAACTTCGCAGCAACGCTCGTTATGGCTTTGTTGAGGCATATAGAGAAGGCTTGGCGCGTATTAAAAAAGACCAAGTATTTGGCTTCCTCAATTATTGTGGCGATGAAGTGATTCCTTGCCAATACGAAACGGCTGAGGCTTTCAACAACGGTCGCGCTCTTGTAAAAAAAGTAGATTGGTTTTATATAGACATAAAAGGTCAAGAAAGTGATGCACTTTTGAATGTTACAGACGCCAAAGCAGTGATGTATGGCATTTCATTGGCGCGTTTCAAAACAGGTAAATTTGCTTTCATCGACAATAAATATGACATTACGAAAGCACCGATTTCGGCATACTACGATGAAATAGTGCCTTTCTTCGGAAAGGACGTTTTTAGAGTACGTGAGGGAAATAAATATGGTATCATCACCCTTCAAGGTGTTGTAAAATTGGATCCGAATTACGACAATATAGACATCAGTGGGGCTTCTCACCTTTACAAAATCACACAAAACGGTAAATTTGGCTTGATTGATACCATGTGGAAAATAAAATTCACACCTGAATTTGACTTAATAGGACAGTTCAATCAAAGTGGTTTGGCAGTTTGCAAAGTAGGAGAAAACTTCCGACTTATCAACAACCGCACTTATAAAAGCAGCCAATTGTATAAAAGCATCGGCACTTACAACACTTTGGGCTTAGCGCAAATTCAAGATGCTACGGGCAATTTTGGATTAATCAATACAGACTTACAGGTGATAGTTGAGCCGATGTATTTTAATATTGGCGAATTCAACGAATTGGGCATGGCTGCAGCTTGTCGTTACGAAAAAAAATGTGGCTATATCAATACCAAAGGAACAGAAATCATCACACCTGTATATGAAGAAGTACAACCTTTCAACAAATTTGGTTTGGTGGTAGTGAGCGAATTAACGAAAGATTGTAATAAAAATAAAAATTGCAAAACGGACATCGTTTACAACAAATATGGTCAAGTAATCATTGCGAAAGCCAATGAAAAAGAGGTGACAACGATGAAAATTCGCTACGAAATATTTGATACTTTGCACAGCGATAAATATGTGGTGGTAAAAATGTTTCTTGATGACCAAGTACAAGGGTTTCATTTAGTAGAAGCAAAAAGTTTCAAATTAGTAACGACAATGACTTATACCAGCATCACCCCGTTCGATATTAACGGCATGATGAGAGTCAAAAGAGATAACCTTTGGGGTATGCTTGACACGACAGGTAAAGTTGTTTTAATTCCGACTTATTCAGAAATCCGTAAGCAAGGTGAAGGCTTTTATGCTGTTAAAAATGAGAATGAGAAGTACGGGTTTATTGATAAAAAAGCAAAAATTCAAATTCCATTTGAATACGATGATGTCAAAGCTTTCAGAAATGGGCATTGCATCGTCACAAAAGGTAAGGAAAAATGGGGTTTGATTAATAAGTTCAATGCTAAAATCGTCCCTCTTTACTTCAAAAGTGTAGTTGTAAAAGATGGTCAATATGAAATGGCAGATGACAAGGGCGGTGTGTTTATGATAGATGACAAAGGAGATTGCCTACAAAATTGTCCAAAATTCGAGGAGCTTCGTAGAAAAGCCAATCACTAAAAAATTAATTTCTCCATCATTGGTTGCTAATTTATGCCCCCTCAGTATTCCAGATATTTTGGACATGCTGAGGGGCTTTTTTTTTAGTTGAGAGTTGAGAGTTTTTAGTTGTGAGTTGTGAGTTGATTATAAATAATTGATAATCAATAAGTTATATTTCATAATTCAACTCACACTCTCAACTCTCAACTAAAAACTCTCAACTAATTTAAGCCCGTTTTGCTTTTTCCCACACGACGGATTGGCTGCCTTTTACGAGCCTGATTAAACCTCTATAAACGGAGTAATTCATCATACAGAAATAGTAGGGAATATAGAACATTTTGACTTTTAATTTGAATTGTTCACAAGCCCAACCCAAAGCGGAAAGCGTATAAAATACCATTTGGCAGCCAAAAATAAAAGTATAAAACGCGCTTGTTTTAGCTAAATAGATATTGATGATAAAAATAATAGGTAAAGCAATAGGAGCTAAAGTCCATCTTAAAACACGGTGAGAAACATATTGAAAAGTTAGGATACCATATTTAAAAGGATTGAGCAAGGCTCTTAAACGCCAAATGGCTTGCAATCCACCTGCAGAAATACGTATTTTTCGCTTCAATTCTTCTTTAACATCAGCCGAATGACCTTCAACAGCGTAGGCATCTGGCTCATAAATCACTTTAAAACCCTTTTGAGCAACGCGCAAAGTCATGACAAAATCTTCAATCAACGTGTCTTTTTCAACAGGCATAAAAAGCTCGGTTCTCATGGAAAATAATTCACCCGCAGCACCGACAACACTATGCAACTCTGAATCCCATTTTTTTAACAATGATTCATATTTCCAATAAAATCCTTCGCCTGCGCCGCTTGCTTCGCCGCTCATGCGCACGCGTTTTTCGCCAGCAACGGCTCCTACTGAGGGGTCTGAGTAATGTCTGACGATGTTTCTGATGGCTTCTGTATTGAGGTCAGTATTCGCATCTGTAAAAATAACAATAGGCGTTTTTACAAAAGGCATCACGCGCTCAACAGCCGCTATTTTCCCTCTTCTTTCGGGCTGATGGAAAAGTTCAACATGGTGACCCCTCAGTATTAGACCAGTATTTGGACTATTTTGTAGTATATTATTTTGATATGCTTTGATTTTATCAGGAGTAGAATCATTTGAGCCATCAGTGACAAAAAAGAAGAAAATTTTATCTTTAGGATAATCTAAGGCGAAAGAGTTTCGGATTTTTTCATCAATCCAAGCTTCTTCATTAAAAGCAGCTACTAAAAATGTGACCGAAGGAAGTGAATCGTCGTCTAAACGCGCAAATGTTTCATTGGGCTTTGATGAGGAGTATCTTTTGATTTTTATTAGAATAAATAATAAAACACCATAGCCGAAATAGCTATAAAAAACGCCAAAGAGTAATAGCCAGAAAAGAAGTTCAATTGTCATCTTGAAAAATTATAAGTTTTCTTGAAAATTTGATAAAAAGGGTTAAAATTAAATAGTATCAGGTACAATACGGTAAAAGTTAAAAAAAGTGTCGAAAAAAATAAAAAACAGTCTTATAAATAGGATTGTAAAACTAATTTAAATTTTAGCTCAAAAAATAAAATTCGTGAC
>JAYTUY010000125.1:0-5897 GCA_043744275.1 Saprospiraceae bacterium | reverse complement strand
TTTTTAAATTCATTTATTGTAAAGAACCTTCAATTATACTATATTTATTCTCACCTATTTATTCATCTGTGCGTCCACTACCGAAATTGAAATCATATCTACAATCTCTCTCGTCGTACTACCCAATTGTAAAAGGTGAACAGGTTTTTTTAAGCCCAATAAAACAGGCCCTATTTTTTCGATATTAGCTACTTCTTTTACCAAATTGTAGGCAATATTAGACGCTGAAAGGTTAGGGAAAATCAAAATATTCGCTCCGCCTTCTACCAAATCGCTGAAAGGGTAATGCTCTTTCAATAATTCAATGTCAAAGGGTAAATGAGCTTGCATTTCACCATCCACAATCATAGTTGGATGTTTAGTTTTCAATATTTGGAGGGCTGTACGCATTTTAATAGCATCATCACCATCAGCACTTCCAAAATTTGAATACGTCAATAAAGCAATACGCGGTTTGATATTGAATTTTTCAACTTGTTTGGCGGCTAATTCAGCAATTTCAACAATATCTTCTGCTGTTGGATTGAAATTAACGGTCGTATCTGCTAAAAATAAAGGACCAAATCGACTCATTAATATATACATGCCCGCTACTTTTTTCACCCCTTCTTGACGACCCACGACTTGCAAAGCTGGTCTAATTGTATCAGGATAATTGCGAGTCATGCCGCCGACCATAGCATCGGCATCGCCTGCATCCACCATCATTGAACCAAAGTATGTTCTGCGGTGAATCATTTGATGGGCTTCTGTTTTATTGAAACCCTTGCGTTGACGTTTTTCAAAAAGCATATCCCCATATTTTTCTAATCTTGCTTTGTTGTCATTTTCAGAAGCAGTAGAAGGGTCTATAATTTCGATATGCGACAAATCCAAGTGGTTTTCATGGACTAATTGCTTGATTTTTTGAATATTGCCTAATAAAATAGGGATGGCAATTTTCTCATCACGCACTTGTTGAGCCGCTTTTAAGACCGCCAAATTTTCAGCATCCGCCAAAACCACTCGTTGAGGGTTTTGTTTCGCTTTATTAATAATTGCTTTAGTGAGGCTATTATCCAAGCCTAAACGCTTTGACAATTGCGTTTCGTAAGCCTCCCAATCTGGTATTGGAAACTTGGCAACGCCTGTTTCCATAGCTGCCCGAGCCACCGCAGGAGCAACAGTTGTGAGCAAACGAGGGTCAACAGGTTTGGGAATAATATACTGTTTTCCGAAAGACAAATTGTCTATACCATAAGCCATATTGACCATATCAGGCACTGGTTTTTTAGCCAAATCTGCTAAAGCCCGAACGGCGGCTAATTTCATTTCTTCATTAATCACCTTTGAGCGAACATCCAATGCACCTCTAAAAATATAGGGAAAACCGAGTACATTATTGACTTGATTTGGATAATCGCTACGCCCAGTCGCTAAAATTATATCAGCTCGGGCTGCAATAGCCTCTTCGTATGGAATTTCAGGCGTTGGATTCGCCATAGCAAAAACGATACAGTCTTTTGCCATTGGTTTAATCATTTCGCCCGTCAAAACATTGCCTTTTGATAAGCCGATAAAGACATCTGCACCCACCAAAGCATCTGTCAAAGAGGTATTAGCAGGGGAATTATCGTTGGCAAATTCCTGCTTTTTTCCATCCAAATTGGTGCGGCTTGGATGAATCAAGCCTTTTGAATCGAACATAAAAATGTTCTTCTTTTGAGCACCTAAACTGTGGTATAATTTTGAGCATGAAATAGCCGAAGCACCTGCTCCATTGACAATAATTTTGACCGTCGAAATCTCTTTACCCACTATTTCAATCGCATTGAGCAAAGCGGCTGCACTGATAATAGCCGTTCCATGCTGATCATCGTGCATGACAGGAATGTTCATTTCTGCTTTCAAACGCTCCTCAATTTCAAAGCAATCGGGTGCTGAAATATCTTCTAAATTAATACCGCCAAACGTAGGCTCCAAAATTTTGACAGTCCTGATAAATTCTTCTACATCTTTTGTATCCAATTCAATATCAAAAACATCAATATCAGCATAAATTTTAAACAAAAGCCCCTTGCCTTCCATCACAGGCTTGCTCGCCAATGCACCAATATCGCCCAAACCTAACACAGCCGTTCCGTTTGAAATAACGGCTACTAAATTCCCTTTCGCCGTATATTTATAGACGTCCTCAGGATTTTCCTCAATAGCCAAACACGGTTCAGCCACCCCTGGGGAGTAGGCTAAAGTTAAATCACGTTGCGTGGCAGTTTCTTTAGAAGGTATCACCTCAATTTTTCCAGGGCGACCTTTTGCATGGTAATAAAGCGCGTCTTCTTTCAGCGTATTCTTTTTATTCATAATTTAGTTTTGTAAAATACAATAAAAAAATTTCATACAAATTTGGCAATAAAGCCTTTAGAAATTTGTAGCAATCAGACGCAAAATAAGTGATTATTTATCTATTTTTTCATTAAAATCTTTACATCACCCATCAAACCCGAAGGCAAAAGCGGTTCTTGACCTTGATAAAAAGGCATGGTCGTAAAGGTAATTTTAGTTTTCACATCGGGTTGAGCATCGCCAATTAAGCGGTTGACCCAAAGGTTAGTTACCTTAATTTCAATCATATTATCACCTGCTTTTAACCCCTCAGTAATTTTCAATTTAAATGGCTTTTTCCATGCCGTGCCTACGTTTTTACCATTTATAAAGACTTCTGCAATGTTTTTAACTTCACCTAAATCAATTTCATAAGTGGCATCTTTTGAAATCGAAGGCATTTTAAAGGTATTTTGATAAGTGGCTGTGCCTGAAAAATACTTGATACCCCCCTCATTAATGGCGATTTCGGGATTAGGATTTCGGATTTCGGAGGCATTATTGGTTACTTCACTCCAAGACATTAATTTATTGAAAATCATTTCTTTGGGTGCACCTCTACCCTCTTGAAATGTTACTTTCCACGGAGTTGAAATATTTAAAATTGGCTGCTCTGAAATAGCCGGTTTTGTATAAGTTTTAACCGTTGCTTTTTCCTTGAAAATAATAAAATATGCTTCCCAAGAGTCAAATTTCAAAGGAATAATAGTTCGACCATTTTCAATTTTATAAGAGACTTTTTCCGTTTTACCCGTTTGCGGATGCCATAATTCAGGCACTGCTCCCGATACTCTGAAACTGATTTCAGCCTCATTGGTATTGGCACTTCGATTGTCTAACCAATAGATATGCTCAGTAGCGGTTTTACGATGGACATGAAGAATTTTCTCTTTGGCATTTTTAATCATCACATCTGCTTGAACATTGCCCCCCCTCAGTATTTCAGCAAAATTTTGCGTTTCAAGTTGTGGATTTTTACCCCATATTTCATTCAGAATGGCTTGAAATTCAGCATCATTATCGCTCAAACTTGGTGATTTTACAGGCTTAATACCTCCCACTTTTGCTCCTGCTTTTACTAAATCTCTCACTTTTTTTAAAACAGGCAGGGTCATATTTTTAGCACTTTCATCAAGCACTAAAAGGCTATATGAAGCCCCGCTTGGCGCAACGATTTTACCATTTTTAACTTGCATTAATTTCAATGCGGAAGAGTTGCAAAAATCAAATTCATAACCTTCAATATGAGGTAATTTTTCTTTAAATTGCCATGTCAAATTGGTATTTTCTCCATAAAAATAAAGGACATCCGCTACAAATTTACCTTGCTGCAAAAGTTGACAACTTCTGCCTAAATACGCCATCCACGCCTTAGCACCAGCACCCGACCACGATTCCTGCCGTGTAAAATATTGACCAAATGGACCGAGTGAAAACCCTGGCATTTTATCATCCAAAGGCTGATGAACGGAGGTGTGAATGACAAAACGATTCAAGCCCGAAGCCATTTCCAAATCGGCAGTCCGCTTTAATTTTTCAGGATGCCATGAAAAGGCATTTTGAATAGACGTCATGGACTCGGCTGCGACAATCGGTTTGCCATAAATATGTGCGACCGAAGCGGATTCTCTAATGTCTGCTTCGCTGCGAATTTCCTCATCTGCACCGCCTGCCAAACTGCCTGGCGTCCACATAGCAGACATGGGAATATCAGCATTTCGCTTTACATCCATGCCATCAGCTAAATAAATGCGCTTGTCTTCATGGCTTTCGGTATAGCGTTTCATACCGCGTTTATGAAGCTCTTCGCCAATGACATCATAATGGTTTTCAGCAATGAGTTCACCTATTGTTTTTCTAAAATCCCAAAGGAATTTTTCGCTGGTTTCTGTATTTTTAACCACTCGACCAGTCAAAACGGGCATCCATTTTTTAATATCATAACCGCGTCTTTTCAAAAATTCTTCGGGGAAAGTCTTAGTCCAAGTCATATGCCCTGCTTCGTAACTATCCAAAATCATATGAGTCAAACCTTTGCTGCCCATCATACCGCCCGAAGCAGATTTATACATATCGAGGTAGGTATTGATGTATTTTCTGACAGCCTCTTTATCCAATTTATCTACTTCCAAGCCAGTGGCTTCGGGCGATGCAGGATGATTTTGGCGACCCGTCAATGAGTAGCCAAAACGCATGATCACCCAATTTCCTTCTGGTGCTGTCCACTCCAAAGAACCATCTGCCTTCATTTTTGAAGTCAAATCAAGCACCCCCTCAGTATTTACGACGTCGGAAGGGGTATTTCGGCTGTCGGATTTTTGCGCATTACCGACATCCGAAATCCCCAATCCGAAATCCTTATAGTTTTCTTTCCACGGGGTGAATCCAGCTTTGTCTTCAAATTGGTCAATGCGGTCGGAGGTGTATAAATTAAATTCGGCTACATCCACGCCCATTGGTTTTGGTGGCTCGGGTTTCATGCCTGCCATCATGGCAAAAACACTGATTTCAGACAGCAGAGTCTTGTAAGCCAATCGAAAATATTTAGCAGTAGTCGGTGCAATAGCGACCGTATTTTGCGGAACGATACTGCCTGATACTTGCGCAATTTCTCTAAAAGTCACCCCATCATCGCTCACTTGCAAGCTCCTATTCGTGGGTCCGCCATTAAATGATTCCATAGCGTTATGATTCGCACCTGCTACGCTGAAAGCCTTGATGGTCTGCGGCGTTTCAAAGGCATATTGTATCCAAATTTCTTCACCTGCATTTTTAGGTGGCAAAATTTGAGTATTATTCAAATTGCCATCTGTCAAATCATCGAGGTTAAAATTACCGCCACTTGAGGTCAATGTCGGTTTTAAATCCTTTAACAACTTATCATTTTTTGGCAATTGATAAGCAATTACCGCTGCATCTTGATAAAAAGCAGGGATAGTGCCGATATAACCGCCCATAATGCCGCCGCTGCTCACCTGTACATTTTGAAAAATGCCAGTAGCATCAGAGGGTTGAGCCAGTTTGCCTGAAAAAGATTGACCGCCTGTTACCCTCGTTTCAGTCCAAACATATTTTTTCATCCCGTCTTTAGGCTCTACCCAAGGACCTCCTGTCACACTCCACCCAGGCGAGCCAGCGATTGCCATTTCAAGCCCTTTTTTAACGGCTAATTGAGTGGTGAATTTGAAAGCATCCTTCCATTCGGGTGTCATAAATACCAATTTTTTAGGCACAACAACGGGCGTAAAAAGATTGGCATCAAAATTTTGAAACCCGCCTATACCAGTGCGTTGCATCCAATCCAAATCTTTTTGAATGCCCTCTTTGGTGATATTGCCGTTCATCCAATGCCACCAAACGCGCGGCTTTGCAGACTGAGGGGGTGTTTGAAAATTCCGTAAAAGTGGATTTTGAGCATTGATGGAATACGCAGCTATGACCAGTAAAAAAACGGGGTATTTTATTTGATTTTTCATTTTAAAAAGTTCTTTATTTTTAACTTAAAAAATGCCTTAAGTGTAATAAGTATTTTG
>JAYTUY010000124.1:0-22559 GCA_043744275.1 Saprospiraceae bacterium | reverse complement strand
AGTATGTCGGATTGCTTTGCATTTTTTTTCATCAACTTGATGTATGCAACCTTCATACTCTTTTTTTATATTATCTTTTTTTACTGTACAGTAGTTTGGTATTTGACATAAAAAAAGCATTGAAATTCAAATATAACTATTTGATTTTCAATGCTTTATGAAATTTTTATTTGAAAATTAATTTTTTAACTAAGAATCTATTTTTGCGTTTTCCCCCTAACCCCCAAGGGGGAATACTTCGGAAGTATTGAATATTTGGTTGATATTTTCCAATTCTTCCAAATCGTTCCCCCTTGGGGGTTAGGGGGAAAACGCCCATAAAAAGCACATAAATTTAAGTCTTAAAAACAAATGTTTTAATGCCTTCTAAATAATCCAATTACTATCCTCTTTCACAAAATTACCAGTTGCCAAATCTTCAATCGTCATCTTTTGAAGCACTCTCAAAGTCTCATTTCTAACATGAATCAAGGCATGGTGAATATTGCACATTTCCTCATTCGGGCAATCCGTGCAACGCTCATAAAAGGTGAGTGAGGCGCACGAAACTAAGGCAATAGGTCCATCAATCAAGCGATAAATATCTGCCAAAGTCACATCTTTAGGTTCTTTTAAAAAATAATAACCGCCTGAGCTGCCTTTTTTACTGTTGATAATGCGCCCTTTTCTGAGTTCAGTCAGGATTTGCTCTAAAAATTTGAGTGGAATATTGGCTTTTTCAGCAATTACATTGGCTGTTGCAAACTCTTGTTCTTTATTCGCAATTTCAATCAAAGCTTTGAGCGCGTATTTTAATTTTTTGGAAATCATTATTTTAGTTTTAATTTCAAATTCCATGATTCCATGATTTCAGATTCCATGATTCCAAATTTCAAATTCCAGACATAGAATTATGGAATTTGAAATTTGGAATCTGAAATCGTGGAATTTGGAATAATAAAACGAAGGTATTGATTATTTTTTAAGAAAAACAACTTTCAATCTAAACTGAAAGTTCTGAAAATTTGTTATCTTTGTATTAAATTTAAAATGATGAAATCTACTGCTGATATTCAAGTTATTCTGTCTGATAAAACGCTCGATCCTGCCTTGCGCACCATCGCACAAAAGGTCAAAAACGGCGAACGCATCTCTGATACTGAGGGGGTGTTGCTCTACGAAAAAGCTGATCTGAGCTTCGTGGGTGCTTTAGCGAATTACGTTCGCGAGCGTAAAAACGGCGACAACACCTATTTTAACCGCAATTTTCACATCGAACCGACCAATCTCTGCATTTATACCTGCAAATTTTGCTCGTATTCACGCCTCATCAAGCAACGCGGCGACAACTCGTGGGAATACACGATGGACGATATGATGAATATTGTGAAAAGTTATGATGGCAAGCCTGTGACCGAAGTCCACATCGTCGGCGGTGTACTCCCTCAGTATGATTTGAAATTTTACTTAGATTTTTTCAAAAAAATAAAGGAACATCGCCCTGAAATACATGTAAAAGCCTTGACGCCCGTTGAGTATCACTATATTTTTAAGAAAGCAAAAGTGAGTTATACTGAGGGGATGCGCTTGGTGAAAGAATCGGGCGTGGATTCTATGCCTGGCGGCGGTGCGGAAATATTCCATCCCGACGTCCGCAAGGAGATTGCCCACGATAAATGTACGGGCGAACAATGGCTCGAAATGCATGAAGCGTGGCACAACTTGGGTATGCGCTCCAACGCCACGATGCTCTACGGGCATATCGAAAAATATGAGCACCGCATCCATCACATGGAACAATTGCGCCAATTACAAGATAAAACGGGCGGTTTTCAAACCTTTATTCCCTTAAAATTCAGAAATAAAGACAACCAAATGTCGTATATTGATGAATCAACTACTGTTGAAGATTTGAAAAATTATGCCATTGCCCGCATTTATTTGGATAATTTTGACCATATTAAAGCCTATTGGCCCATGATTGGTCGTACGACAGCGCAAGTTGCCCTTAGTTTTGGCGTTGACGATATAGACGGCACGATTGACGACACCACTAAAATATACTCGATGGCAGGCAGCGAGGAACAACACCCTGCACTCTCGACAATGGATTTGGTGAACATGATTCGTCGAGTAGGTCGTAAACCGATTGAGCGCGATACACTTTATAATGTGGTGACTGATTTTACGGATGTGGTTTATGAAGAAGATAAGGAATTTAGAGGGTATATGGAGTTGCCTGTTTTGAATTAAAAAAAAATATTGATACATGACACTCTACATCATCCGACATGGCGAAACCGAAATGAACCGACAAGGCATTGTGCAAGGCTGCGGGGTGGATTCTGAATTGAATCATATTGGGCAAAAGCAAGCGCGACTGTTTTATCAATACTATAAAAATGTGCATTTCGATTTTATTATCACCTCCAATTTGAAGCGTACGCATCAGACTGTAGAGCCTTTTTTACTGAGGGGCACGCATCGAGATTGGATTAAAAAGCCCGAACTGAATGAGATTTCATGGGGCATTCATGAAGGCAAAGCAGGGGACAATGCAACTAAAGAAAACTATCATCAACTCATGAACGATTGGGATTCAGGCGTTTATGAAACGAGGATTGAAGGTGGTGAATCGGCTGCAGAATTATACGAAAGAGTTTCACAAGTGGTTGATTTTATAAAAGATACGCATTTTGAAAAAAAGAATATACTCATTTGTACTCACGGGCGCACGCTGCTCTGTCTGCTTACTATTTTGCATGGACACCCCCTCAGTATGATGAACAAATTTAGGCATCAAAACACCTGTTTGTATAAAGTTCACTACGTAGATGGCGAGTTTATTTTTGAAACAGAAAATGATGTTAGACACTTACACTAATAATTAATTAGGAATTAGGAATTAGGAATTTGACAAAAAATTACTTCCTAATTCCTAATTCCTAATTCCTAATTCCTAATTCCTAATTCCTAATTCCTAATTCCTAATTCCTAATTCCTAATTCCTAATTCCTAATTCCTAATTTTTTTGAAAGATGAATAAGATAAAAGTTACGGCGGTTAGTTATTTGAATACCAAGCCTTTTTTGTATGGTATTTTTCAAAGCCTTGTGCAAAACGAGATTGAATTGAGTTTGGACATCCCCTCAGTCTGCGCGGCTAAATTGGCGTCGGGCGAGGCGGATTTGGGCTTGATACCTGTGGCGGGCATTCCGCAATTGGCGCATCCGCATATTATTTCAGATTATTGCATTGGAGCAGTAGGAGCGGTAAAAACGGTGTGTTTATACAGTCAAGTGCCCATTCAGGAGGTTGAAAAAGTATATTTGGATGAACATTCTAAGACTTCGGTGCAGTTGACGAAGGTGTTATTTAAAAAATATTGGCAGCAAAACCCCGAATTTATGCCTTCTACTGAAGGGTATCTCGACAATATCAAAGGCACGACTGCCGGCTTGGCAATTGGCGATAAAACGATGGGCTTGGCTGAGCGATTTGACTACGTTTATGACTTGGGCGAAGTGTGGCAGGATTGGACTGGCTTACCTTTCGTCTTTGCGGCATGGGTGAGCAATAAAAAATTGGATGATGGTTTTATTGAAAGATTTAATCAAGCGTTAAACGTTGGTTTACAACACATTCAAGAGCTGATTTACATTTTGCCGACCCAATATTTTGAATTTGACTTGAAAGAATATTTCACTAAAAACATCTCTTACAATCTTGATGAGGCGAAAAAGAAAGGGCTTAAACGGTTTTTGAGTGAGATACAACCTGAGATTTCTTTGACTCATTAGCATTTTTTTTATGACACATAGGGCAGATAGGACACATAGTTTTTATATGCTCCCTCTGCCCTATGTGTAGAGATTATTTTTTTGAGTATAAATTGGAAGAAGAACTTGGTAAGAAATGATTAACTGACGTTTGTTAAAAAACTGTATGCACTCACATAAACATGTTGAAAAAAAACTGAAGCCATAACTTTTTTTTAAAAATTAATTTAATGAAGAAGAACCTCATACTTGCCACACTCCTTTTATTTATGGGTATTAATGCTCAAAGCCAAAATTTAAACAAGCCTTCTTTTAATCTTGATTTTGAAAAAAATATCATCAATGCTGCAATGCCTGATGAATGGATTAAATGGGGTTCAACGGATTTTAATGTTCATAAAGATAGCATCCATGCTTATAAAGGTAAGTTTTCAACCGTTATTTATCGAAAATCTGATGCTTTCGCTCAATCATTTGGCAGTGTTGCTTATCGTTTACCCGCGAATTATCAAGGAAAAACAATTAGGCTCGAAGGCTATATGAAAATAGAAGAAGTAGCCGATGGCTTTGCAGGGATTTTGATGCGAATAGATGGTCAAGATGGGTCTGTCGTCGAATTTAAAAGTTTGGAAGATAAAGCTATAATGGGTACACATGATTGGAAAAAATACACCATCACTCTGCCTTTTCATGAAGATGCCAAATCGGTTTATATAACAGGTATTTTAAAAGGGCAAGGCAAAGCATGGTTTGATAATTTTGAAGTATTTATTGATGATAAAAACATTAAAGAACTCAAACAGATTGAGAGAGAAGTGAAAATCTCTAAAGCACAATTGGATAAAGAATTTGATAACGGCTCAAATATTCAAATCAAAAATCTTACTGAAAAACAGACTCAAAATTTATACAAATTGGGTAAAATTTGGGGATTCGTTAAATATTATCATCCCGAAGTAGCGAAAGGTCTTCATAATTGGGATTACGAACTTTTTAGAGTTTTACCTAAGGTTTTAGATGCCACTTCAGATGAACAAGCAGAAGCCAATATTTTGAATTGGTTACAAACTGTTTTCACTACAAAATTGACTGATAAAACCCTTTCAAGAGATTCTAAAAACTTGAAACTGGCTGCTAAAACAGATTGGTTGAAAGACAAAACCCTTATAAATAGTGATTTGAGCCGAATGCTTGAGGTTTTTGAAAACATTGTAAAACCTCAGGCACATCACTATATAGCATTCATGCCCTCAGTAGGCAACCCTATTTTTCAAAATGAAAATGAGTATAAAAATCTTAAATATACAGATGATGGCGTGAAGCTATTGGCTCTATTTCGCTATTGGAATATGATTGAATACTTCTTTCCGAATCGGCATCTGATGGATGATAATTGGGATAAAGTATTAAAAACATTTATTCCAAAAATGATAGAATCGGATGATGAATTGTCCTACAAACTTGTAATATTAGAATTAATAGGTAAAATACAAGATACACACGCCAATATTTGGCAAAATCATAAAGTTTTAACGACTTTTTGGGGAGAGAATACAGCACCCATTGAAGTGAAAATGATTGAAAATAAAGTGGTTGTTACAAGGTTGTTAGGTGATTCAACTAACGCTCTGAAAATAGAAATAGGTGATGTTATTACGGATATAAATGGTGAAAAGGTGGAACAATTAATAGAACAAAAAATAAAATATTGTCCTGCTTCCAATCGCCCGACACAACTGAGGGATATGATGAAAAAACTATTAAAAACCAATGAAACGAACCTCGACTTGACGATTGAAGGAAAAGGCACTCAAAAAGTTCAATGCTCTATTATCAAGTCAAGTAGTTTTAGGGATACCACTTCACCTTCTCATAAACTATTGGCGGACAATATCGGCTATATTTATCCAGGCACATTGAAAGGTGGTGAGATAAATGACATCATGAAAAAATTTAAAGACACTAAAGGTTTAATCATTGATATGCGGTGCTATCCATCGGAATTTATTGTATTCAGTTTAGGGCAATATTTGATGCCACAACCAACGGAGTTTGTCAAATTCGCAAAAGGGAGTCTTGAAAAATCAGGTGATTTTGAATATAGGCCTCCTTTAAAAGTCGGCAATAAGAATAATGATTATTACAAGGGTAAAATTGCTATTTTGATTAATGAAACTACTCAAAGTCAAGCAGAATATACGACGATGGCATTTCGAGTTGCCCCCAAAGTGACTGTTATCGGCAGCACAACAGCAGGCGCAGATGGCAATGTTTCCAATATTATCTTGCCTGGAAATATCAGAACCATGATTTCAGGTATCGGCATTTATTACCCAGATGGTAGAGAAACGCAACGCATAGGCATCATCCCCGATATAGAAATGCACCCGACAATTAAGGGTGTCAAAAATAAAGTTGATGAATTGTTGAATAAGGCGATTGAGATGGTTAAATAGGGGTAAAATACTGAGGGGGGTACATGATGAATTGCTAAGTGTATTTGACCACGAATTTTACGAATTGACAAATTTTACGAATTTAGATGCAAATTCTCGACACGTAAATTAGTACAATTCGAAAATTCGTCAAATTCGTGGCACAATAAACAAAGGAATCTACATCGCTTTCAACTCCGCCACCAAAGCCTTCAAACCACTAATAGTTTAAGTGTTATACAGTTATTGAATACTTATTAAAGTAATGTTTTTTAATCTTTTTTTTGACTTATATTGGAAATATTTACATAGTATTTACTAAATATGTATAATTGTATATTGTTGTCATCATGGTAAACTAACCAAAAATTATGATTGTAGCCAGTCTTTGCTGTATATGAATCTAATGCAAAACATTCAAATTTTAACACCCTTTTCCCCTCCAATCCTGATTCTTTGTAAGTTTCTGTCATTTTTGACCATTCGTATTGTTTAATAAATATAGCTCTAGTAGACCAATGTATGGTTTTTTTATGAAAAAAAAATGTCCACCTATCGTTGCCCTTAATCAGGTCACTCCAATCAGACCATTTATCTGATGGTGTATTTGTCTCACCATCCCATATCACTTGTTTGCTTATTCGAGAATATTCGTCATATATAACTTCTTGACCTATTGCAATTGTAGTATTGGCAACAATTAAAAATAAAACTAATCTTATGTATTTTTTCATTCCTAATATTTGTTTTAAATTTTTGTAAAAGAAACAATATTATCTAAATTCATATACAGTTTTGTCGAATTGAAGAGTGATTACTTTATTGCCAAAGTCGTCAGTCCAAAGAATTATTTTTGAATTATCTTTTTTATTTCCTAAGAAAAAAATAATGCCATTATCCATAGAAAAGGTAGATGTAGGTTGGTATGTAGTAAGTTTTTTATTCATTGTTAGGAAAATGGTTTCGGGAGTTATTTCCCAAGTAGTGTTGATAAGTGTCCAACTTTTTTCCCCATTTTCCTTAGTACTCATTTTCGTAAAATGAAAGGTTTGTGCATTAATTGATGATAGACTAATTAACAGAAATCCAAAAAAAATCATTACTTTTTTCATGTTAAAAAATTGATATTTAGATATTAAATGTTAGCACTATTGCTAACAGATTTTATTTTAGCGATTCATATATTTTGTAAGGCATTTTTTATATTTTTTGATTTCGTAGAATTTTAAGGAAAACCTCCGGAATCCCCACAATACTCCCACCAAAACTGAGGGTGAGTACTGAGGTATTAAGTAGTAAATTCACACTTTCAAAGAGAATAGTGTACATATCACATCTCCTGGCAAAGCTACATTATTCCAATAAATAAAAAAAATTGCGTAAAAAATTGATTAGCAGTTGTTTAGGGTTTCGCATAAAAAAATAATGCACTTAAAAAAGGACATTTATACTGAGGGATTGAAGGTGCAATACCAAGGCATAAAAGCAATTTATCAGTTTATTAAAGACTTATACAAAACTGCTTATAGTTATGTTACTTCAATGAAGTAGTCTGGAGTAATTGTATTTACAAATGTGAATACACTATTAGAGCAATCAATATGTTTAAAGTCCAAAAGTCTTTTAAATAATGATTGATAATTAGTCATATCTTCTTTTATAACTTTCTTTAAATGTACAAGGTCATTTCTTAAATCAATTATTAGACAAATATTGTTATAATCTTCACTATTGGTTTGGTGAAAGTCTATTCCCATAATTAAGGGCATCACTTTCCTTAATTTTGTTTTTATATCTAAAAACTCAATATATTCTTTATTTCTCTTAATTCCCTCAATTTTGAGTTCCATATTATCAGGTAATAATTGATTGAAAAATCCCTCAATTGTATTATTTAACAAAATTACCCCTTCCGAAGTTTCTTGAAAATATTCTACGAAGTTTTCAAAATGAGAATTGTAATTGAAATGCTGTTGATGACTGTAAAATTTGTTCTTTAAAGAATAGGATTTCTCTAAATGTTTGTTAGCAGATTTATAATAAATACAAATTGGGTTAGGTTCAGGGAAAGGAAAAATTTTATTTTTCTCCATTGTTCCTTTAATGTTCGTCATTACAAAATGCTTATTACCAATGTTAGATGTCTTTATGACACGTGATAGTGAATTAGCTTTGCTTAAAAATTCATTAATAAGTGATTCGTTAATTACTCCTAAGTTTAAACTTATTCCTTCTACAACATTCAGTTGTAAACTGTCAAAATCTGTCAGTGGCAAAATTTTAATTTCTTTTAAATTCTTCATTAGTTTTATTGAATCCTGTTTTTTCAGACTTCTACTAATATATAACAATTAAAAACTCTATGCAGTTTTTCAAAATTACTAAAAAAATACAATCATCATAAAATTATTTCTCAATAAAATTCAATATGGCATTTGAAAACTCTTGTATAATGTAGTTGTCATATACAATTTTGAACGTGGCGTATTTAAAATATGTCTGTAATACTGAGGGGGTACTTTAATTTGATAATTGTATGAGTCGCCAATCACCCCATCGCCTTCAACTCCGTCACCAAAGCCGTCAAAGCCTTTTTTGCATCTCCGAAAAACATACTGGATTTGGGATTGTAGAATAGAAGATTGTCAATACCTGCATAGCCAGCACTCATCGAGCGTTTGTTGATAATAATGTGTTTGGCTTTATCAACTTCTAAGATAGGCATTCCGTAGATGGGGGAAGTAGGGTCAGTTTTAGCAGCAGGATTCACAACATCGTTGGCTCCGACTATCAAAACTACGTCTGTTTGCTCAAATTCACTGTTAATTTCATCCATTTCTACCAATTTGCCATAATCCACATTCGATTCAGCGAGCAAGACATTCATGTGCCCTGGCATACGCCCTGCTACGGGATGAATGGCATATTTTACTTCCACACCTCGCTCTTCTAAGAGCAATTCTAACTCATGAATAATATGCTGAGCATGAGCCACAGCCAAGCCATAACCAGGCACTATCACCACTCTTTTTGAATAATTCATCAAAACTGCCGCATCTGAAACAGTAATGTCTTTAATGACACCCCCCTCAGTATTTGAGCTTGCAACAGCATTATTTGAAGCACCAAATGCGCCAAACACTACACTGCTCAATGACCGATTCATGGCTTTACACATAATAATGGTCAATAAAGTGCCTGCCGAACCAACCAATATACCGCCCGTCAACATGACTTTATTATCGTATAAAAAACCGCCGAAAGCTGCTGCCAAACCTGTAAAAGAATTGAGCAACGAAATCACAACGGGCATATCCGCGCCCCCAATCGGGATAACGAACATGATACCATAAATCAAAGCCCCTGCAAAAAGAATATAAAGTAGTATAGAATTATCCGTACCGCTGAATATCATATAAGCACTCATGGCTAAAACGGCGATTAAAATCACCGTATTTAGAATATTATATGAAGGCAAGCGAATGGGTTTTTCCATCGTGCCATTGAGTTTCAGAAATGCAATGACGCTGCCTGAAAAGGAGACACTGCCTATCACCATACCCAAAACAGTGGGAATTAATGCGCCGATATTGCCGAGGCTGTGATGAAATTCCATCAAGCCAATCAACGCTGCACATGCACCTCCCATACCATTGAACATAGATACCAACTCGGGCATCTTCGTCATTTGCACTCGTTTAGCAGTCAACCACCCTATAATAGTACCGATGGCAATGGCTGCGAAAATCAAGACGATTTTAAGGGGTTCTCTGGAGGTTTGACTATTATTATAAAGGAAAATAGTTCCGAGAATGGCTAAAGTCATACCGCCCGCAGCCACAAGGTTGCCTTTGCGAGCCGTTTTAGGATTGCTCATCATTTTCAATCCGACAATGAAAGTGACGGAGGCGATTAAATAACAAATTTCAAGTAAATGCTGTCCCATTTTTTTTAGTTTGGTTTTATTTCTTTTTAAACATTTCAAGCATCCTGTCAGTGACGACAAAGCCGCCCACAACGTTGAGCGTACCCAACACAACGGCAATAAATCCTAAGATTAGAGAAAGGATATTGTCCATATCGGTATCGAGCATCACGATGATTGCCCCGATGATAACGACACCATGAATGGCATTCGCGCCACTCATCAAAGGCGTGTGTAGGATAGTTGGTACTTTGTTGATGACTTCGATGCCGACGAAGATAGAAAGGAGAATAAAATAGATGGCTTCCTTATGGTCGCTGATAAAACTGAGCACGTTTTCCATTTTAAATTATTTGATTAGTTCAACTTCAAAAGAACATATTTTTTTTGAAATGACATATAAAATGTAAGATTAAAATAAAAAAAATATGGATAATACAAGTAGAAGGGCTACATATATTATCTATTAAAAGGCAAAATCACTATAATGCTGATAGTGTTAAGCTATCCATTTTCTGAATATACTTTTACAGCAGCAGAGTATGATTCAACAGAAGTCAGTAAGTCTGTTGAGCCTACGATGAGTATCATTTTATGATTTTTTTTATGGGTTAAGAAAAATACAGGGTTTTTCACTTAGGTTATTTGGGGTTATATTGGTTTAAATACTGAGGGGTAAACGAATGGCTTTCCTTCAAAAAGGAACTCTTCAAAAGCCAATAATAAAACCATCAACTCATTTTCGCAGTCGTTTTATGATTCTACTTCGTCTGTGATAAGTGTCTTAATTTGAGCAGCCATTTCAGGAGTTACCGTCACACCATGTACTTCGAGGGCATGTTGGGCAGCTTGTTTCAAAACTTCTTCTTCGGAATTGGCGAGGACTACGGCAGGGCAATCAAAGCCAGCATCGCAACAGTTGAGTTTTTTCATGATTCTAATTTTTTAAAAGATTAAGGGTTAAATTGATATATTTTTGAGGTTAACAAACGGCTGCCTGTTATAGCAACATGTCTTATTAGTTAATACTCTAAACAGCATAATCTTAACTATTTATTTCATTTATATTTATGCCTTAAAAAATGAGATATTTTTTTAGATATTAAAAATGAAGAAGATTTTCCAAGATTAACAACTTGTTTTATCATTTAATAAAAAATTTTAAAATGGATTTTGAACAATTTGATACAGTTATTTTGACAGCACTTCTAACTAATAAAAAGGTTAGAGTAGGTTCGCTTGGGGCAATAGTTGAAATATTGGATAATGACGTTTTCCTCGTAGAATTTGCTGATAGAAATGGTGTGGCTTATGCCATTGAGGTTTTGCAAGCCCAACAAATATTGAAGGTTTACGAAGAGCCTGTTTTAGTTTGAAAAATCACTCATCTCAATTCCCTGGCGCATACGGAAACTTCAAACCTTTATAATACTCCAACGTCTTATCAGGCTTTTCAAAACCATCTGGAATCGGCATTTTTGAGAAAGTTTGAAAGTACAATAAACAAGCATTGCGCCACCAAACCGCTTCTTTTTCCTGCACAGTTAAAAGCATTTTCACTTGTTCAAACCGTTGATTATCAATGTATTGTCGCATGGAGTCCCATGTTTTTTGAGTGGCTCTGACTGATTCAACACCATTGTAATATCTGTTGCACATTTCCACCCAAAGCGTTTTACCCGTTGTCATTTTATAATCCCACGGCACATGATGAAACCACAATAAATAGGCTTCGGGGCAGGTTTTCAAGTCCGAAAACATGGCGGATACTGAGGGGGTGTATTGACTCAAAGCATCGCTGCCCGTATCAGTTCTATCAAAACCAACGCCCAATGAATCGGCTCTATGATAATAAGTGCAATTCCAATCGGGGCGGCTTCCGAAGTCCACCCAGGGCGCGGGACCATAATGACTGCCATAGGTCATTATATGGTGCAAACCCAAAGGCGTCATATAATTGACCATATTTTCCCTTGAATCCATCATAATTTGCTTCAAAGCCGTTTCATACTGTTGAGATTTATCGAAATCTGGATTATTTCGGGAAGAGGGTGTTGAAAACGTTTGTTTCAGCCATTCATCTGCAATATCTTCCGCTTTTAACTCATAATTCCAAGCCAAACGCCCGAAGGCATACCAATTGGATTGTAAAAATGGATGCCCGCACCAATTTCTATCGCTGCCGATATTCGCAACGCCTGCCACGCCCGTGAGCGTATGATTGTCCAAACCGCCATCCATCACTTTTGAAACAGTCGAGCCTTTGCCTTTTGAATATGTATCGGCATCAAGGCACTCTTTGAAAAGTGTTCCACTATAAACTAAATGAGTGGCTTGACCTAAATATTCATGCGTAATTTGAAATTCGGGCATGATGGGCGTTTGAGGCATCGCCCCAAACAGAGGATGAAAAGGCTCACGAGGCTGAAAGTCAATCGCCCCATTTTTAACTTGAACTATCACATTTTTTCTAAACTGACCATCCAACGGTTTGAACTCATTCACAGCATGTTTATGCCTATCCTCATTCACATCCGCACTATATACGAAGGCACGCCACATCACAATGCCCCCATGCGGTGCAACGGCATCTGCGAGCATATTTGCTCCATCCGCATGGTTGCGACCATAATTTTGAGGACCCGGTTGACCTTCTGAATTGGCTTTGACTAAATAGCCCCCGAAGTCTGGGATATAGCTGTATATTTCATCCGTTTTGTCCTTCCACCAAGCTATTACTGAGGGGTCGAGCGGGTCTGCGGTTTTTAATTTACCTATTTCAATAGGTGCACTGAATCGAGCGGTCAAGTATATTTTAATACCATAAGGTCTGAAAACATCAGCCAAGGCTTTTACTTTGATTAAATACTGAGGGGTCAATGTTTGGGCATTCGCATTGACATTTATAGGCGAAACGCCATTGATGCCAATCGAAGCATTCGCCCTTGCATAATCTTTATAGCGTGGGTCAACATAGTCGGGCAGGCGATGCCAATCCCAAATAGATTGACCTGCATAGCCGCGCTCGACACTTCTATTCAGATTGTCCCAATGGTTCAAGATGCGGTGTTGAACTTTTGGTTTTTCAACAATATGCAAATTTTTAAGGCTTTGACCTGTTTGAATAAGTCTTAAAAAATGAAAAACACCGTAGAGAACACCCCCCTCAGTATTGGCAGTGATAATGATGTTTTTTTTATTAGAAATGATGATAAAACCTTCATTTCCAATGGTTTGTAAATCTTTTTCAATATTAACCAATTTTAAAAAAGCGGTATTTTGAGCAGTGAGCGCAAACACATTGGGCATTTTACTCTGTTCATGGACTACTTTATTCAACAGTTTTGATAACCCCTTTGATAACTCTTCTCTCATCACTTGAGCCGTTTCAGATTTACCAAAAACAGATATGCCATGCACCTGACTTCTATATTCTTTCAAGAGTTTTTCATCTTTTATGGGAGCATAGCGCAGCCATAAATCATAGCCATCTTCAGCATTTAATTTTACAAAAAGAAAGAGGAAAAGGTAGATTAAAAGTCTTTTGTTGAAATACATTTTTTTCGTTTTAAAATTTAATCATCATTTGTTGGTAAAAGTAAGAAAAGAAAAGTCATTATCTTTGTCAAAGTCACCCGCATTAATTTTAAACCATATTTAATGAGACCAATAATCAGTTAACAACATGAAACAACTTGTTACACTCGCTTCCCTTTTTATCTCAATTTCTACATTTTCTCAAAGTAATTTTGTAGTTGGCAGCATTTCTAAACTCAACGGTCAAAGCTTGAAAGGGCTTATTGATTATCGTGAGTGGGACATCAATCCGCGCAGTATTCAATTCAAGGATTTGTCTCAGCATATTGTTGAATATAAATGTGCAGATTTATTAGAATTTAGAATAGATGAGAAAAATGAAATTTATAAACGAGCAAATGTATCAGTCAATTATGAAATTCCACCAGTTTATCAAACTGCTCAAAAGATTGATTATCATTTAAAATTGACGCGAGACACCGTTTTTTTATTGAAATTAGCTGATGGCATTATTAATTTGTATTACTTGAAAGATGATAAAAGTTCTCAGCATTTTTTCATACAGAAAAATAATGGACGAATAGAAGAATTGATTCAGCGAACTATATTTGTTGGGAATACCAGCGAATTAAATAGCACCACCAGCTCACATTATTATCAAAGCGTTTATTTTGATGATTACAAAAAGCAATTGGAAGAGCTCATGTCAGATTATCCACCGATTGAACAAGAGGTGAGAAACCTGATTTTGAATTACAGTTCTACTTTAGATTTGGTCAAAAAATACAATGCTTTCAAACGACAATTGACTTATGTGAAACCTAAAGATAAAGGAACATCGGCTATTTATGCGTTTAGTGGTCTTGCTCAATCGTTTTTTGTTGCGGATGATTATTTTTACAACAATTTAGATAGAGTGACTACAAATTCTACTTCCGCTACAATTGGTGTAGGCTTTGAATGGAGTATTATCAGATCGAATAAAAAGTTATTTGTTGGTATTGAAACTGCTTATCAACAAAATAAAGTTGCATATTCAGCAGAAATTCGACATGTCAAAAACGACTACAATATTGATGTCAGAGGCTTTAGGTACAATGCCTATTTAAAATATATTCTGTATAAAGGTGCTATTGTTCAACCTTATATGAAAGGCGGTATTTATTTAGCCTCTTATTTCAAGAGAAGCAGCCTATCAACTGATGAGATTACTCGCCCTGTTTCAACAAATCCTAATAATCTCTTAAAATCTGAACAATTTGTTTTTGCTGCGCTGGGATTTAAAATGAGATCATTTTTCGTTGAGACTCGATACGAAGTGGGTACTGATATCAACAAGATAACGGGTCAAAATTTAAAAATTCACAGGCTATCTTTATTGGGCGGATATTCATTTCAGTTTGGAAAAGAGAAAAATAAAAGGTGACAATCTTTTGAAGTTTATAAAAAAAGAGGCTGCCCTTTTGGGACAGCCTCCAACCTTTTTTTATCACATGAACTTTAAAATTTATTGACTTTAATTGTCTTAATCTCACCATCTGATTGGCGAACTTTTAAGATATAATTGCCGACTGGCAATTTTGCTGTATTCACTTCAAGACGCGTTTGCTCTTTAGTAAATTTCTGCGTAGCCATCAAACTGCCTTGTGCATTATAGACTTCGATGACCCCCTCAGTATTTTCAACATCTAAAAGCTCTACGAAAAGCTGATTGCCTACAGGATTCGGGTAAGCCATAATTTGGTCACCTCCATTGATGTAGAGAACAGATTTTTTAATCTCAGAATAAGAGATTTTACCATCTGCTTCGATGTGCTTGATGCGGTAGTAAGCGCGTCCCATTTTAGGATCAGTATCATCGAAACGATAGACATTGATTGATTTATTCTGCGATTTGACATCTGACATTTCTGTAAACAATTTTCCATCGTTTGAACGTTCAACCACATATTTGCTCGGTACATCCTCATTCACTGTCGACCAATCCAACTTAACATTTTTGGTATTGACAACAGAAAGATTAAAGTTTTGCATAATGCCTGAACCAACCAAACATGAGGTAACAGTCACGGTTTGAGTAGCCATACGCATACAACCTAAGTTATAAACTTCAAGTGAAGCGCGTTGGCTGCCAACAGTTGTGAATTTCACTGTAATCGTTCTACTTGTTGAAGTATAAATATTGGCATTGTCAAAATACCATACATAATTAGCAGTAGGACCTAAATCAGTCGCCGTAAACGTTACATTTTGACCAACACATGCACTAAAAGGACCTTTGATTTCAGCAAACGCTTTGATACGTTTAGTAACAACATTGGTTTCTTTATAAACATCACAACCTTTTCTACGAACGCAACGGATGAAGTAAGCAGTCCGAGTCAATGTAGGAAGATTAGTCAAATTAGGACCTGTTTCGCCTGTTAGAATAATCCATGTATTGGCATCAAAAACACTTGTATTAGTTGAATACATCCAAAGATATTCCAACACACCTGAACCACCGCTTGGTTGAGCAGTTTCCAAAATTGGAGATAATGTACCACCTGGGCAGAAATCTTCATCGCCACTAATACGACCTGCATCTATTAACATATCGCAGATAGAATTAGGAAGCGTAGCAGAACAAATTGTTTTACAGCCATTATTATCAGTGACTGTAACGGAATAAGTGCCTGGGCTTAAGAATGAAATAGTTGCAGTTGTTTTGCCATTGCTCCAAAGATAAGTATAAGGTGCAGCACCGCCTGTAGCCGTTACTTTCAACTCACCATCATTGGCATTTATAGCTGAAATTAACCTTGTAATTGTTACTGAACAAGCCAAATTTGGAGATGTATTCGCTGCCACAGTCACTGAACCTGTTGCTTTACAACCGTTTTTATCTGTTACAGTTACATTATAGTTACCTCCTGCTACATTAGAAATAGTCGCTGTAGTCGCTCCATTGCTCCATAAATAAGTATAAGGAGTTGTACCACCTGTTACTGCTACAGTTGCACTGCCTGTTGGCAAACATGTAGCTGGAGTAGAACTTAAAGATAAAGTCAATTTAGCTGGTTGAGCCACAATGACTTGACTACTTGCTGTACAGCCATTTTTATCTGTTGCAGTCACTGAGTAAATACCTGCTACCAAGTTAGAGATTGTAGCTGTAGTACCGCCATTGCTCCATAAATAAGTTATAGGTGGAGTGCCGCCTGTAACAGTTGCTGTTGCTGTACCATTAGCATCACCATTACATAAAACATTTGTTTTTGTAACAGCAATAGTAATACCTGGAGAAGCAACAATAGTGACTGATGCTCTACCTGTACAACCGTTTTTATCTGTAACAGCTACCGTAAATGTACCTGCTCCCAATCCTGTAATAGTAGCTGTAGTAGCTCCATTACTCCATGAATATGTAAAAGGTGCTGTGCCGCCACTTACTGAGGCAGTAGCAGAACCATTACTTGCGCCACATGAAGCGTTAACTCCTGTGATACTCACAATTAGATTGGTTGAAGCAGCTACTACAACAGTTGCTGTTGCAGTACAACCATTGGCATCTGTTACCACTATTGTATAAGTACCAGAAGCAACATTTGAAATACTGGCAGTCGTTGCTCCATTGCTCCAAGCATATTTATATGGTGCTGTTCCGCCAGCCGCTACAACTGATGCACCTCCATTGCTACCACCGCAACTTGTTGGAGTTGAGCTGGTAGTTAAAGTCAATCTTGCCGGTTGAGCAACAATAGTTGAAGCCGAAGCCGTACAACCATTTTTATCTGTTGCAGTCACTGAATAAACCCCTGCAATCAAATTAGAAATTGTAGCAGTCGTTACTCCATTGCTCCATAGGTATGTATAAGGTGCTGTTCCGCCTGAAGCTGTAGCCGTTGCAGTGCCTGTATTACCGCCATTACATAAAACATTAGTTTTAGAAATGCTAACCGTAATATTTGATGAAGCTGTAATAACAACTGAAGCTGATGCAGAACAACCATTTTTATCTGTTACCACTACTGAATAAGTGCCAGCTCCCAAACCTGAAATAGATGCAGTAGTAGCCCCTGTGTTCCATAAATATGTGAAAGGTGCTGTTCCACCTGTCACTGTAGCTGTAGCACTACCGTTATTAGAACCACATGCTGCATTAACACCTGCAACACTCACTGATAAACCTGATGTGTTTGTAACGGTTACGGCTTTAGTGCCTGTACAACCTTTGCTATCAGTCACAACAACTGTATAAGTACCAGCTCCTAATCCTGAAATAGAAGCAGTAGTAGCGCCATTGCTCCACGCATATGTGTAAGGTGCAGTGCCGCCTGAAACTGTAGCAGTAGCTGTACCATTATTGACACCACAAGCGGCATTTGTGCTCGTAGCATTGACAACTAATGCTGTAGATGTAGCAATAGTTGAAGTAGAAGAAGCCGTACAGCCATTTTTATCAGTTACAACAACTGTATAAGAGCCAGGAGCCAAATTTGAAATTGTTGAAGTTGTAGCACCGTTACTCCATAAATAAGTGTAAGGTCCTGTACCGCCCGTAACTATACCGACTGCACTACCATTATTCAAACCACACGTTGTAGCAGTCATTGTTGCAACAACTTTTAAGTCTGAATTAACGCATGGGTCTCTCCTAATAACGGTAATTGTGAAAGTACAAGTAGCCATATTCCCTTTCGCATCACTAGCTTTATAAGTAGCCGTCGTGACACCTATTGGAAAACAACCGCCCATTGTCAAACCAGCCGTTGGAGAAGTAGATAAAATTAGCACTGGCGTACCGCAATTATCAGTGGCAGTAGGGGCTACCCATGTTGCCACCGCGCAATTATCCGCAGAAAACAATGTATTAACTGTTATATTAGCAGGACAATTTGAGATAACTGGTGGAATATTGTCAGTATCACAAGGATCCATCCTCTTCGTGACTGTAATTGTAAAAGTACAAGTAGCCATATTTCCCTTAGCATCAGTTGCTTTATAAGTAACTGTTGTAACACCTATTGGGAAACAAGCTCCTCTACCCAAACCAGCCGTAGGAGACGTAGTTAAAGTAACCGTCGGCGTACTACAATTATCTGTAGCCGTTGGAGCAGTCCAAGTGACAACAGCGCAATTATCTACTGTAAAAGCAGTTGTGACACTGATATTAGCAGGGCAACCTGAAAAAACAGGAGGTGTAGTATCCGTATCGCAAGGGTTACCGCATGTTGTTGGTGTACCGCTCAAACCAATACAAATATCTGCTTGATCCATATCTGGAACAGCAGGAAATGCATTAATTCTGATAGCAGGATTAGTCGGTTGTGAAACGATTGACCATGAAAACCAGCCTGTACCGCCGAATTTTCCAGCATCAACAACTTGATCCGCTGCACCAATACCGACTTGAAAAGCCTTACCTCTTTTTGAAAGGTTCAACTTTGCACCAGCCAAATCACCCAAGCCAGTTAAAGTAGCATTTCCCCAATCATAATAATACCAACCCACAGTACTTGGGCTTGTATTCATGAGCACGGGGCTACCCATCGGCGGCGTATAAGTTTGACCGATAAATGTAATATCGATGTCAAAACGCCGAGTTGGTTTATCATAGTAAGCGATAACACCTTTTAAACGAGCTGTACCATCTGTATTTTCAACAAATGTAGCACCTGCTTCAAATCGCCAAGTGGCAGAGCCGCCATCTTGGAAAAAGTTTTTCATAGCAATACCAATAGCATCATTAGGCGTTGAAGCCTTACAATTCGTTGCTACTCGAGTTGCACCAGGGCAGTTTTGAGCCTCAATACTGAGGGGGGCTAAAAAGCCCATTAAAAAGCATAGAAAGAGTAAAATGTTTTTCATTACATATTTGTTTTTTTGTTTTAATAATAGTCTTTTCCAATTTTATTTAAAGCATAGAATAAATTTTGTAGATGTATTTTAAACATATAAATTGAAATAGGAAAAAGCATTTTCTAATAGGTGAAATACACTTTAAGTCGGTGGGTTATTCAAATCAATTTTTGAATCGGCTAATGAGATAGGTAAATTATCCTGATAGAGTCGTTTTGAAAAAATAAAATTAACTTACCTCTGAATTCTTAACTAATAGGGTTCTTTTGTAAATTAACAAGGTTTTTTTTAATTTTACACAACGAGGTTGTTTTGTTTGCTCTGAAATAGTTTTGTTGAATGCGATATAAGTTGTCAAGCGTGATAATTGTTCAATAAATGCTATATTTTCTTGTACAATTATTCCTATTGCAAAGAAATATGTTTTTTTGCTATAAAACAATAGTTGCTATTTAATATTTATTTTAAAGATATAGATAAAAATTTATGTTATTCATACTCTAAAAAGTGTAAAATCAGTCGAAACTGTACTGTTTTAGAATAATCGTCAACTTACTCCATCACCAGCATACCCCTCAGTCAACGCAAAGCATGATGAAGCGAAACGCATCATATTTTTAATTATTTTTCAACTTTACCAGTGTTAAATGTGTTATATTGTCTTTACTCAAAATCAAAATTATGGAGCAAAACCAATCTTCTTTTATGGAAAAAGTGCACAACCCAATACTTCAAGCAGCCATTGTATTTATAGGTGTCATCGCGTTGATGCTTCTGTTAAAGATAGCAATTTGGTCGGGCTATGAGGTATTTACTAATCGCGCTTTTTGGATTATAGCAGGCACAGCTATTCTATTTTTCGCCCTTTTGAATAGTATTATTAGCCTTACAGTCAAAGATATGAGCCAATATTGGACGCGTTCAACTATCTGTTACACGGTTTTAATGATTTCGAGTGGTGCTTTGGCTTATATATTTTCATCCATGACAATCACTGAAGCGGGTTCGTTCAAATGGATATTTATGGTACTTACTTTTGGCTATTTGCTTTTTCTTTCGGTTATGCGTTTCATGCGTAAAATAGTAGAAATTGCTCAAAAAGAAGACGATAAATGGATGAGCAGAAGAAAATAATTTCATTAAAAAAAATACCGTGAAACTTTCGTGATTTTTGAAGAATACCTTTGTTCTGTAATAAAACTAATTGTTTCATTAAATTTTTAACTTATCACATGAAAGTCCTCATTTTTTCTATTTTCTCAATCGTTTTAGCGTGCAACGCCACGACACCTCAAGCCACAGCTTCTTCTGAAATGAAAAAAGATTCTATCATCATTGCAGATGGTGATACTATAAAAAAAATATTCAAGACAGACGCTGAATGGAAACAGCAACTCGGCAGCGAAGCCTATAATGTGCTCAGAGAAGCAGGTACTGAGCGAGCCTTCACAGGCAAGTATGCTAAAAACCACGACAAGGGCATTTATAATTGCGCAGGCTGTGGTTTACCACTTTTCAACAGCGAAACAAAGTTTGAATCAGGCACTGGCTGGCCCTCGTTTTTTCAGCCTATCAAAGCCTCGCATGTATTTGTGAAGTCTGATAAAAGTTATGGCATGAGCCGCAATGAAGTCGAGTGCGCTCGGTGTGGCGGTCATTTAGGTCACGTTTTTGATGATGGACCCAACCCAACAGGCTTGCGTTATTGCATGAATTCTTTATCTTTAGATTTTGTAAAAGATAAGTAAATTAATAAAAGAATCCGCATCAACCCGTTCAATCCTCGTTCCCAAATGAATCACTCCAAATTGGATACCCCCTCAGTATGGAGTGATTAGAGGGTGAATATTTTCGACAAAATAGGTGATTTTGTCTCCAAGACCCTTGAGCAAGTCTCCAAGACCCTTAGATGACTCTACAAGACCTTTGGATAAAGTTTTTAGTACATTAAATACTTTTTTAGCTTGATACTGAGGGGTGTTAGGGTTATTTCACAAAAAATTTTATTTATGAGCACAAATCTTATGAACCTGTTTTTAGGGGCATATTACTTCCCTATAAAATACAAATAATGCGGTAAAGCGGTACTCAATGGAGACTCCAAAGTGCCGTTTTTAGGATTGAAAATAAAGACAGAAGCACCACCATCGATTGTCATAATTGTACTTTTAATACCTAATTGTTTCAATTCTAATGCGGCATTTTCAAGGGTTGCTTTATTGACTGTCAATATAAATAAGTAATGGCTCGGCATATTATTTTCTGATAAAGTGCCTAAAACATGATACCGATTGGGCATACTTTCTCTGATAATAACCGCTGGATGATCTTGATAATTATAGCTAACTAATGCATTTTGAACACTTTCTGATGTAAGAGGATAGCCTGTTTGAGTATCATAATGTTGAATAACAGCAGTTGAATCTGTCCAAACCAAAGCCTCCAATACTACTTTTTTATAATGAGGATGTTTAGGCAGTTTTTGCGGACCATAAGGACTACTCCCTGCCGTGCGAATCGTACCCTGCACTTTAAGCGGAAAAGCCAGTTGTGTACTGTCTAAATATTGTTCAAAAAATGCGGCATTCATCACACTAAACAACTTCGTTTGGTACTTATTTAAAAGTTTGACAGCCGTATTATTGGGTTGAAACATTTTAAAATAAGGACTTTTATTGTATTTTTCAACAGCCAAATACTTTCCTTGTGTTGTCTCATTTAAATCCGTTGGTAAGCTCACCCATTGACTCATTTTGACATATCTGAGGTCAATTACTTGCAAAATGACATCAAAATCTGCCTTTTTGCTTCTGATAGATTTGCTATAAAGGCTCGCTCCCTTCATAGAATCCAGCATTTTATAGCCATTTATTTGCAAATTGGGAAGCTGTGCTGATACTTTTTGAAGCATCAAAATGAAACAGATGACTAATGTTTTTTTCATAATGATTATAGAGGCAATACTAAGTAGGTAATCATAAATAATCGCTACAATCCTTCGAGGTTTTAAAAACCTCGAAGGATTAAAACGCTGAAAATCAATGTTTTATGAGCATTTATTTG
>JAYTUY010000123.1:0-5906 GCA_043744275.1 Saprospiraceae bacterium | reverse complement strand
CATGTCTCCGTAACCGTTCCTCCACACGCTCCTGGTGTTGTTGTGAACGTTGATGTCACTGATGTGCCACTGATTAAACAACCACCACTCAGTCCATTTGTAAATGGTAAGGTTGAGGTTGCAGGTATTGCTCCACAGGCTACTTCGATAGCAGCAGGGGCTGTCATCGTTGGCAATGCCGCTGGTAATACCGTGATTAATTGTGTACATGTAGCAATATTTACTCCATCAGAAACACTATATGTTCTTGTAAATGAATAGCCGCAGCTCAATGAACCTGTTATTGAACCATCTAGAAAACTTACCGTAAGTAAAGATTGAGCCACACAGTTATCTGAAGCAGTTCCACCTGCAGTAATAAAATTAGAGATTGTAGTTAGACCTGCAGGTACAGCACCACATGCAACTGTAGTGGCTGCAGGGCAAGTAATCACCGGTGCCTGATTATCCACCACCGTAACAGTCTGGGTACAAGATGCCGTTTGCGTTCCATCAGTTATGGTATAGATAATAGTATTAGTACCTTTTGGAAATTGTGTACCTGATGGTATTGGATAAGTAATTGGATTACCATTTAAGGTGGCAGTAATAACTGGGCTTGCACCGCAAGATGTAGTAGTTGGAGTACCAAGAGCTACATTTGTGGCAAAACATACTCCTGTATTTGTAGGCTGAGCAGTAATATTTGCAGGACATGCAATTGTTGGAGTACCTCCTAAAGTGGTGCTTACACTACTGGCTAATGTTGTTTCACAAAATGGTGAAACACTATATTTTACTGTACCTAATGTAATCGTTTGATTCGCCAATACATTTGTTACAGTTACTGTTGCTATTCCCGAACCATTTAAAGTTACTGGTGAGGCAGGTAAACCCGTTACCCCTGAATAAGATACAATAGCATTTGGTGTGCCAGTAATTATATAAACAGTTGTTCCATTAATACATACTGTGGTCGGACCTGTAACTATTGCCGCAGGAGTGGCAATTACCGTATAACTGGCACTTGGTAAACCAGTAATATTAGGACAAGTAGAAGCAGTTTGGTAAGCAACGTTTGTAATTGCATAAGTAAATGTACCTGCAGTTGCCGTAGGGGCTGGTGCAGTTGCAGAAGCACCTGTAATCGATAAAGCAGTTTGAGCAACTCCGCCAAGTGTATAATTCACCGTAATTGGAAATCCAGTTGGATTAGTAAATGTAACAGTTGGTGGGCTGGCGTTTTGGCAAACTGGAGAACCACTGACACTTATTGTGGCTGTTGGCGTTGGGCGAACAACAACTGCAATACTTTCTTCATTTGAAATTGCACAAGAGCCGTTTGATTTTGTTGAAATTACCTTTAATTTATATGTATAGTTTCCAGCACTTAGCATAGAAATACTTGGATTTTGTGTACTAACAGGCCCATAGGTATAACCTCCAGGTCCCGTACCGGTCCATTCATAAGTGACTGTATTCCCTGATATATTATTGACAAAGGTCCCAGTGAGATTTAGAGTACTTCCAAGACATATTGGGCTATTTGAACTGGCAATGGCATCAATTGTACCGCCAGCTGAATTTAAATTGGCAAACAAATAACATGTACTTCCTCCACCAGCACATGCTGCATATTCAAAATTAGTCGTCGTCGTGCCTACTAAAATAGAAGTGCTCCCTGTACATCCACCACCTCCATCTATTGAACCTCCAGGATTAAATTTTATAGTTTGCGTATTTGAAATCAATAATTGTTTGTTTTTTGCAATCAACAATGTACCATTTACTACAATACCTGAAAATGTTGCAGGGAATAGAAAAGGAGTACTGCTTGGATCAAAAGTCACTGTTCCATTTATAATTAAATTTCCAGATGTATTATTTCCTACTGAAGAGCATAAAGTTGTAAGTTGCGTTGGAGTAGTAATGGTAATTGGTCCGGTTAAAGTACAATCCGCCTTTGCCTGCAACAAACTACCAAGCACCATCAAAGCTGATAATACAAAAGTTTTAAAGCTCAAAAGATTGAATTTACCATGAATTGGCTTGCTATGCAAACTAATAGACTGAAGTAGTCTATTAATTTGTAGCCGATCACAAAATTGAGTTGTTGAGTGGAGAGTAAATTTGTTCATTGTATGAAGTTTTATTTTTTTGGTTACTGAAGAATTTAAAGTTTTATATTTTAAGCAATAAAAAGCATATCCATACAATGCCACGCACTGTATAGAGTCAATAATGAGTATTGATTTTTTAATTAATCCTTTCTATGTAGAAACACTACGGCAGGATTTTCTGAGGTAAAATAGGTGTAAGTTCATTTTAATATTGTCATTTGTTTTTTGTTAAATAATATATGTTATTCTTAAAAAGGGAAATTCAGAAATAGTATTTACCAAAGTCTGTTTGTATTTCAACTTATCATGGTTAGAAATACATCATGAAGCCATGTTGGTTACATCAAAAGGTCATTTTTTAGTTATACCATTTTTGCGTTGAGAACTCTAAATGTAGGCTTTTATAGAATGTGTGAAAAAAGATGGTGAGACACTTTGTCATTTGGTAATTATAATCTTTTATCCGCTGGTCACCATCTTTAAAATATTTTTTCGGGAACATTTATCTATTCTTAGATAATACACAAATATACTGAACTTTATTCATAGCGTGAACGATGTTGTAACAAGTGGTAACTATTTTGTAATAAGTGGTAAAAGAATAGTGTTATGTTCCTTGTTTTTACCGTTTTAATGGTATATGATGAGTCACCCCTTCATGTTTCCAATTCCACGCTCAACGTTTGCGATTTCACCCCTAACGTTTGCAATTCCACCCTCAACGTTTGCGATTTCACCACCTCATGTGTCCAATTCCACGCTCAACGTTTGCGATTTCACCCCTAACGTTTGCAATTTCACCCTAAACGTTTGCGATTTCACCACCTCATGTTTCCAATTCCACCCTCAACGTTTGCGATTTCACCCTCAACGTTTCCATCTGACGTGCTTTTTTTAGCGTTTGTTGTCTTATTTTTTCTTTTGGTTATAGTATTTTCAACTGATGTTTCAAGCGGATGATGGGTTTATTTAAATTCATCCCAATATTTTTTAAATTCTTTTCCATTGCGGCGAGAAGCGAAGAGTTTTTTCCCATTTTTTAAAGTAATTTCCAATTCAGCGTATTTAAAAGATTTGATTTGATTGGTGTTGACTAACAAACTGTTATGTATGAGGTAAAAAGCATGTTTTTCTAAAAGCAGTTTTTTGAAATAGCCTAATATGCTAAATGCTATCAAGCTCGTGCCATCGTGAAAATGGATAATCGTTGTCTGCTCTTCTGCTTTTAAATGGGTAATATGTGCTACGGCGACAGCTACTTTATTGTGGTTAACACTGGGTATAATGATTTCAGCACTGCGATCTTGGAAAGCTTGATTAAGCGCAAGCTGTTGTTGAATATGGTTTTTATTGTCTTGTTTCGTTATGGCTTTCCTTATCACTCCCCTCAGTATTTGGAGGTCAATTGGCTTATTGAGCAAGGCAACTGGAGCAAAATCTATCGCTTTTACAACATCCTCATAGCGTTGGTTTGAAGCCATAAATATGATTTCAAAATCTATTGAACCAGTGAGATTCAAATCAGTCAGCACATCAAATGCAGTACCTGACATTAATTCGATAGACATCAAGGCGATGTCGGGTTGATGCTCCAAAAGAATTTCTTTGGCAGAAGTAGTCGTATATGCCTCCGCAACGATGTTGATATTAGGGTGATGTTCACCCATAATGTTTTTGATTAAAAAGGCATCATTAGCATTTTTTTCAATGATGACTGCTTTGAATGTTGACATTGGTTAATTATTAGTTATAAGGGTTAATCACTTTCTATATTTTAAGATTACTTGAGTTTAGAGATTCTAAAAAAACTTTTACCTTTTAGTTAATCCCAAAACTCAAGTAAACTTAACTAAGTCAAACTGTTAATTGCCATTTTTATTTTTTTCATAGTTTTTCAATAAATCTTCTAGCACTTTTTTATAATTCTCAACATCTTTTAAGGCTTTTGACATCAGTTGCACAGTAGGCTCTAAAGTATATTTTGTTTTATCAGACGGTTGTGAGCAAATGGCGATAAAATAATTGTTCTCCTCATCACCAAAATCCATTAAGCATTTGTAAATATACAATACTTCTCCCTTATATTTCCTTGATTCTATCAAGGTAAATTCCTTAGGCTGACCATAATCTTCATCCATATAGCTGAGAATAATGCCTTCGGCGATGTCTTTTTGATTCAAATACTGAGGGGGTACTACAACAGGAGATGTCGTTATTGAGCCACATTTTTTTTCATAGCCCACATACGATTTTTGAGAGAATCTCTCAGGGGTTGCCATTCTGTTTGTCCTATTAAATTATGGATTTCGTTAGGGTCTGATTTTAAATCAATTAGCTCTTCAAAAATCAGATGGGTACTATCCACGCCTTTGAAATAGCGCATATATTTGTATTGCTTACCAACGACCCCCTCAGTACTGGGGATGTAAATATCCTTATTTGTCCAAACATGTTCGTAGAAAAAGTCTTCTCGTTTCTCACTTTTATCAAGTTGCAATAATGAACGCCCTTGCATAGCTTTAGGAACAGGTACATTGGCATAATTTAAAATGGTGGGTGCAATATCAATATTCAAAGCCATTGCTGGGTTTTTAATGCCATGAAGTGCATTAGGGCGTGGGTCATAGACAATCAGTGGAATGCGGATACTTGGGGAACTGCCAAACCATTTATCAGCCATACCATATTCGCCCATAAAGTAGCCATTGTCGCTGGCAAAAACGATAATAGTATTTTTATCAACCTTTTTTTCACGCAATTGAGCCAATAAATGACCAATCACATCATCCATTTGATGTATCAGACGATAATAGCCCTGCAAACTTTTATTAATTAAATATGGACTTGAAAAACGTTTCTGCCACCGTTTGCGTCCTTCATTATTGGTTGTAAATACTGCGGGGAAGTAATTGAAATAATTGGCATTTGCCGCTTCTGGCAAATGCCAATCTATATTATTATAATAAGTATTGTAAGCCGGGTCTGAGACAAACTCCTCCCCTGCTTCGTTCTCATCTTCTGCATGAGGTGATTTGAAACTGACTTGTAAAAAGAAAGGGGCTTTATTAGTGGCGTATTCATCTACAAATTCAGTGATTTGTTGGTCATTGAGTTTAAGCAAATGGATGGGTTTGCCTTTAGTATCTTTGGCGTTGTAATGTCCTTGACCGTTGAAGCCGCGCCAAAAATCATATTTTTCTTTAGGAGCTTCGGTGCCAATGCCATATTTGCCAATAAATCCGATATTATAACCTGCTTTTTTGAGCAAAAAGTGAAAGGATTGCTCAAAAGCCGCATTTGAAAAACCCGTATTAAAATCTGTAATGCTATGCCGCCGAGCATATTGCCCACTCATAATAGACGCTCGACTCACGCAACAGATAGCCGATGTAGCGCAAGCATTCGGGAAATAAACACCATTATTGGCTAACGAATCAAGGAAATGCGTTTGCAAAATGGGATTGCCTGCCACGCCCAAGGCATCGAAGCGTTGGTCGTCGGACAATATAAATATGATATTAGGTGCTGAGGTAATGATGTCTTGATTAATAATAGAGTAATCTTGTTGCAAATGCTGACATCCAGTAATAATAAAACATGAAAAAAGGGCATAAATACCCATTAGAAAAAATTTCATTGTGGTGTTTGTTCAAAGAGAAAATTTTGTTTAATTCATAGACTTGGGTCAAAGATAAAGTATTTTATGGTTTTTTTAAATTAAGTATACTAAAACTACTGAGGGGCATTCAATTTCGGATTTCGGATTTCAGATTTCGGGAATGTGCCGAAATCTGAAACCTGAAATCC
>JAYTUY010000122.1:0-5911 GCA_043744275.1 Saprospiraceae bacterium | reverse complement strand
TAAATTGACTATCAAAGTAAATCGGATTGTTTTGGGCAACGACTTTTTGCAAAAAAAATACTAAAGTCAACGAAATTAAAATTTGTAAAAATTTAGACATGAGATTTTCTGTTTAATATTATTTCAAAATATTGAAGCAATATATATGCATTGTATAAGTCAATCAAGTCTAAGTGTGTTTTTTAAACAATATTTAACCATTCGTTTGTTATAATTTCTTGATGCACACTGCTTTTTCATTAAAATACTGAGGGGGTCATTTTTTGAATGACAATTCATGTTTTTTATCCCTATTCTCCTTCATTTCATTTATAAAAACTAATTTTGCGCTCTTAATTTACTAATAAAACATCTAACCAAATAGAAGTATGTCAAACGCCATTTATCACGTACCCACTGCGGTCAACGAACCCATTTTGAGCTATAAATCAGGCTCACCTGAACGAGCTGCCTTGAAAATTGCTTTAGAAAAAGCTAAATCTAAGCCCATTGATGTGCCGATGCACATAGGCGGCAAGCATATTACGACCAATAAAAAAGGAACAATTAATCCGCCACATGAGCGCAATCATGTGTTGGGGCATTATAGCATAGGCGATAAAAGCCATGTGGAAGCAGCGATTCAAGCAGCTTTAGAAGCCAAACCGATGTGGGAAGCTATGCCGTGGCAAGACCGTGCGGCTATATTTTTGAAAGCGGCTGATTTACTGACGGGTCCTTATCGGTTCAAAATGATGGCGGCGACCATGCTTTGCCAATCCAAAAATGCTTATCAAGCTGAGATTGATTGTATTGCGGAGTTCGCTGATTTCCTTCGTTTTAATGTGTCGTTTATGACTCAAATTTATAACGAACAGCCCAATAGTTCAGCAGGTATTTGGAATCGGACGGAATATCGGTCTCTCGAAGGTTTCGTCTTCGCCCTCACGCCTTTCAACTTCACGGCTATTGCAGGCAATCTCGGGGCTGCCCCTGCGATGCTTGGCAACACGGTGGTTTGGAAGCCAGCCGATAGCCAAATTTATTCAGCGAATGTGATTATGGAGATTTTTGAAGAAGCGGGCTTGCCACCGGGTGTTATCAACCTTATATATGTGGATGGACCGATGGCAGGTGACGTTATTTTCAAGCACCGTGACTTCGCTGGTTTGCATTTTACAGGCAGCACTAAAGTTTTTCAAAACCTTTGGCAAACCATCGGCAATAATATTGCTAATTATACTTCGTATCCTCGCATCGTAGGCGAAACTGGCGGTAAAGATTTTGTCATGGTTCATCCTTCGGCTAATCCGAAGGCGGTGGCTACGGCATTGAGTCGGGGCGCGTTTGAGTTTCAAGGTCAAAAATGTTCGGCGGCTTCAAGGGCGTATATCCCTCAGTCGATGTGGGCAGCGGTTGAAAAATATTTGGTTGATGACCTTAGAAGTTTCAAAATGGGCAGCACGGAGGATTTTACCAATTTTATCAATGCTGTGATTGATGAAAGGGCTTTTGATAAAATTAAAAGCTATATTGATGATGTTGAAAAATCCGACGAAGCGAGTATATTAATAGGTGGCAATTGCGACAAAACCAACGGGTATTTCATAGAACCGACCGTGATATTGGCAAAGACCCCTCAGTATCGGACTATGTGCGAAGAGATTTTTGGTCCAGTGCTCTCTATATATGTGTATGCGGATGAAGATTTTGATGCGACTTTGGACATCGTGGACTCATCATCGCCGTATGCTTTGACGGGTTCTATTTTCGCTACTGACCGCTATGCCATCAATCGGGCTTTCGATAAATTGCGTCACGCTGCTGGTAATTTTTATATTAATGATAAACCGACAGGTGCTGTGGTCGGTCAACAACCTTTCGGCGGTGCAAGAGCGAGTGGTACGAATGATAAAGCCGGTTCAGCCTTGAATCTCTATCGCTGGCTATCTGCCCGAACCATTAAAGAAACGTTTGTGCCACCAACGGATTATCGGTATCCGTTTATGGAGTAACCTTTTATTTAGATGTTAGATTTTTAGATGTTAGATGTTAGAGAAGACATTAGAATGATAGATACTTAGACAAGTATATAGTTTTAAATAATCGCTAATTGTTTTTTTGTAAAACATTGATTGTCAAAGAGATAAACCTATGAGGTTTTTAAAACCTACGGCATATACTTAACTATGCTCTTACGAAATGTGTTAGAATTTTCTACAAAACCCTTAAAATGAGTCCATAGGACTCTTACGTTTGTAGAAAGTAATCTAAAAATGGACTTTGAGTCCGGAGGACTCACACCTTTATAGGCTTTACAACAAACGTGTGAGTCCTCCGGACTCATAAAAAGTGAGGTTGGTTTATCATTCTACAAACGTGTGAGTCCTCTGGACTCTTTATGATTCCGTAAGAACATAGTTAAGTATATGCTGTAGGTTTTAAAAACCTCATAGGTTTGTAGCGATTAATTAAGATTGTGTACTTATTAGTCTCCTCACTAAACGATTGATTTTCAATACATTAGCGGTCTAATATCTAAAAATCTAACGTCTATCAATTAGGCAAATTCAACAAAAAGCCAATCGTGAAATTGGCATCCCAATCGAAGACAAATTGTAGGCAATCCGTGCCATCTGCTATGGCTTTATAGATATTCAAACCCGCTTTGGTTTTAGCATCGCCACCGTCTTTATATTTTTCTGGCGCATTCAAAATAGTGAAACGCTCTTTGCCTGTCCGCACTTGTTTAGCCAAAGAAAATGGCACACCGCCGATGATAAAACAGGTCTTTCTTTTTGCAGCTGGTATTTTATCTGATAGGCGTTTGACTTCATTATAAACAGCATCGTCTGTTGTATTATTTTGAAAATATTTAGCCCCAAACGATTCAAAAGTCTTCACTTGACCGCCTTCCATCCACGACACTTTTGTATTGCCTGAACCAATATCGCAAACGAAAGCATCACTTTCATAATCCTTGGGCAGGGCGCATTTATAGCCCAATTTGCCTTCTTGCTCGGCAGTCACGGTATTCACTACATAGCCCATATTTTTCAAAAATGTGATGATTTTACCTGTCACTTCTACTTTTTGAGCACCTGAACTAATTACAAAATGTATATCCCGTGGCGACACACCAAAGCTTAACATATTGCTGATATAATTTTTCAAACCATCTTTTACATCTGTATCGGAAGTCAATTTTTCATAAACGAGACTCGCACCGAAGTCCGCTTTTTCCAATTTCCAATTCTTTTGCTGGTCAATACGCACGATAAATGAATTGAAACCACTTGCGCCCAATTCTACAACACCTTTGAGCTTGCCACCGACAGGCTCTTTGGCTTTATAGTCAAAAACAGGGCGATTGGCTGGAGCCGTTGAGGTATTATTTTGTGCATTAGAATTGGTCGGTGCGTTGGAATTATCCGAAGGCATTGACGGCGTATTATCGCCTGGTTGGGGTTGGTTCGATGGCGTTGTTTCGGTATTGGTTTGTTTACTGAATTTATCAGTAATACCAGGGAAAAACTTTTTAATGCCAAAGAAAAGACCTAACACAATACCAACAGTAATGAGCAGGCGAGCAAAGGGTGTTAATCGACTCATAGAGTTTTTTATTTTAATGATTAAAAAATTTGAAATTCACTTCGCAATACTACAAGATTTGATGGATATAAACAAGGTTTTTTGATTCTACTTTGAAAGTGATGAGTGTGATGGGGCACTAATTTGGCAAATTTATCTAAAAATAGCTTTACAAACCTATTGAATTATTTAACTTTGACGGTTGCTCTACCCCCTCAGTATAAAGAGGGTTTTGGCAAATAATTACGGAATTATTCACTAATTTGAACATTGCACAAACCTATAAGGTTTTCAAAACCTTATAGGTTTATAATCAATGATTTATAAATTTAATTTTTTATAAATTATTAATAAATAATTCCGAATAACTTCTCAATATTTTATCATTTTTTTTTATTTTTAAACAAGTATTATGAAGAACATTACAACACTCTTTTTGCTCTTTTTATCGCTCACTCTTTTCAGCCAAGCCCCATCCATGAAGCGCGATACGGGCATCCTCAAAGGAGCCTCTTATGAAATCCAAGTGCCTGCCAATTGGAATAAAAAACTCGTCATGTATGCACATGGCTACGAACAGCCCAATACGCCGCATGATATGCTGTCTAAAAACCCTATTTTGAATGTATTTTTAGAAAAAGGATTTGCCGTTGCCCGCTCCACATATAGCCGTTCGGGCTGGGCATTGCCTGAAGGAGTGGATGATACTGAGGGGTTGCGCCAATTATTTATCAAAAAATATGGCAAGCCCGATTCTACTTTTATGACGGGGCATTCGATGGGCGGCGGCGTCACTGTTGCCACTATTGAAAAATACCCTAAGCTTTATGATGGCGGTTTGGCATTGTGTCCGCTTGCGAGCCGACCTTATGAGCAGATGAAAATTGCCTTCGATTCTTATGTGACTTTCAATGCGCTTTTCCCTGGCTTATTGCCCAAAGTAGCGGATGTGATGAGTGGTGTAGCGCCGCCTGTTTTCACGGGGGAGTTTTCAGATAAAATAAGAAAAGCCTATATGCTCGTTGGCAGCATAAAATATAAAGATGATTTGCTGGCTATTTATGCGAAGCATTTTAATGTAAAAACAAAAGATATACCTTTCAATTTAATGTTTTTGGAGGGCGTACTGAGGGATATGGCAGCTCAAACAGGCGGTAATCCATTCGATAATACCAATACGCTCTACTCGGGTTTCCCTGATGATTATGAGTTGAATAAAAAAGTGGAGCGTTTAGCCGCTACTTCTTCTAATCAAAGAATTACGACTTACGATCGCACGGGCATCATAGATAAGCCCTTGCTCATGATGCACACGACCTACGATCAACTCATTGCACCCACTGATGCCATCGTGAAATACGATAATTTGGTGCATGAAAAGCGCAAAGAGCAAAACCTCAAAATGTTTTACACCAATGGGCAAGGGCATTGCGCTTTCACGCCCGAGCAAACGGCTACTGCTTTTGATGCCCTCCGCTCTTGGACTAAATCGGGTAAAAAGCCAACTGAACTCGCATTGCCTTCGCCGACGATGCCTTTAAATGATACACTTTGCTACGAAATGCGGATTTATACGACCCATAAAGGCAAATTGAACAACCTCATGAAACGTTTTAGGAATAATACACTTAAACTTTTTGAAAAACATGGCATGACCAATGTCGGCTATTGGACGCCTTTGGACAATCCTGATGAGAAGCTCTACTACATTCTCTCCTATCCCAATCGCGCAGCGAGAGATGCGTCATGGAAAGCCTTTAGTGCCGATACAACTTGGCAACGCGTCGCTCGCGAGAGTGAAGTAGATGGAAAAATAGTAGCCAAAGTAGAAAGCATTTTCTTAAAAACGACTGATTTTTCACCCAATGATTTTACCTCAAATCCAGGTAATGTTTGGGAATTTAGGGTTTATACGGCGACGCCTAATAATTTGCCAATCCTTTTAAGTCGTTTTAGAGATTTCACCGTCAAGCGGTTTGGTGAATACGGCATGGGCAATAAAATATATTGGACAGCCACTGATGCCGAACAAGGCTCGGATAAAATGCTCTACTATTTCTTATCGCACCCATCTGAAGAAGCTGCTAAAGCGGCGTTCGATAAATTCCGAAGCGACCCCGAATGGATAGCAACTCGCAAAGCATCCGAAGTGAAAGGCGGTGGCTCGTTGACGGTGAAGGTGGAGTCTATAATGATGTACCCAACAGATTTTTCTAAATGGAAATAAGATTTGGATAGGCTGTTGTCAATGGGACACTGATTTAACTGATGCGACTGATTTTTTGTCATTCAGGAGGAATCTCTTTTGTGCATTTGTAAAGGTAAAAGAGATTCCTCCTGA
>JAYTUY010000121.1:0-1853 GCA_043744275.1 Saprospiraceae bacterium | reverse complement strand
ATTTTGTGTAGATCTTGAAAATACAGTTACACCGCCATTTATTGGAAATGTCCTAAGGCGCTGGTGAGTATAATAATTTACAACATCTCCATCTTTACAGAGGAAAAATGCACCTTCTACATTCGTGCTGTTATCTAATTTTTCTTGTACTACAAAATCATTAAAGTTGATGTCGTTTAACAAAGTAACATTGCTCCTGTCGTTGATATGAATGATGCCAACTGACCCTTCCCCTTTTCGGGGTTTGATTATCAACGGAATAAAGTTGTTTAATAATGTAGGGATATCTTTTTTTATATATGAATGGGGAACAGGGAGTCCTGATTTTTCACAAAATTCTTGAAATAATATTTTGTCACTTGTCAGGTTAAAATTAGCCTCTTGAGGAAGCAGATAAAGAAGGTTTTTACATTCATTTGATTGTAGATATCGGTATAGAAACCTTGTTGGATTTTCGGAAACAGGCAGGTAAACCAAATCAGTATCCTTATACTTTTCTACTAATTCAGTAAAGTCCTTTTCAAAAAATTCATAGCTAGTGTTTCTGAGACGATTTATTGAACTGCCATAAATCAACGGCAGTTGAAATTTATAATCCTTACCTGCACACAAAATACATTCGTAACCATACAAACGCTGAATGATGTTTACCACATCAAAAGCTTTTCTAGAGTCAACACCTGTAATAATTACTTTCATAAAAAATCCTTTATAGCCCCAATAATTAATTTTCTGGCAGTTGGGCTATTTTTTCCAAATAATCCAGCAAATCACTATACACAATTTTTGAATCGCCTTTTGATGCGGTCAACGCTAGGGCATTTGCTTTGTAGGTTATCAGTTTATCTTTATTGAGTAAAAAATATTCTATATTTTTTGCCAATGCCTGATAGTCGCCTTCTTTGTTATTTAATCCCACTTGATTATCACTAATGATATTGAGCATTTCACTTTGAAGGGAATTGAGTATGGGTAAACCTGCACCTAAGTAACTAAACAATTTATACGTTACTGTTTGGGTTAGGCTATTCATGTGTTGAATAAACCCTAAATCAGACAGGTAATATTGTTTTATAAGTTCATCACGGTCTATCCAACCGAGGTAAATAAGATTGGAAAGCAGACTTTGATATTGGCGAACCAGGGCTTCGTTTGGTCCAGTTCCTGCAATTACAAATTCTGTTTGGCCAGGATATTTTTTATCAATGATTTCGGCAGCTTTACAGATTGATAAAATATCATAGGAACTAGCTAAACTTCCAGCGTAGATCAGCCGTAATTTTTCATCTGTTCTTACTACTTCATTCTGTAATAATTGTGATTTAGCCTGAATTAGAGAATAATCCACTGCTGGATAAAAATACTTTGACGGCAGTTTTACCGATCCAAGATACTTGGTTGCCCAATCAATATAGCCTTTTGAAATTGCAGACAAACCTGAACTTTTTCTTAGCAATCGTTTAAGTTTTTCATAAAAAGGCGTTAGTGCCACCCTTGCAAGTGGCTTTAACTTTGTTGGAACATCTTTTATGAATGAATCAGGCCAAGGATCTATGATGTCAACAACAACAGGAATATGTTTTTTTCTTGCCCACTTTGTAACTTCATCTGCAACACTTAAAGGGGGTACACTTATAAAAATGATGTCGGGTATTGGTTCTACTTTGAATGAATCAATCAATTTTTTTGCAAAAACCCAATGGGCAAAGAATCGCTTTGGATGAATATTTTTCCGGTAACCAATAGAATGAATGTATTTGACAGTATAATTACTTTCGATGGTAATTGTTTTTGAATCGTCAAATCGGTGCTTTTTTAAAGCATGGCGAAAGGTGCTGCTAAAATGAGTTACT
>JAYTUY010000120.1:0-5937 GCA_043744275.1 Saprospiraceae bacterium | reverse complement strand
AATAGCATTCTCTTTGTACCTTTGGTTGTCAGGTCAAAGACGTTCAGGACACACAATCTGTGAAAATCTGCTCAATCCGTGTCATCCGCGTTCCAATTGCAACAAGCCTAATTAACCCTATTTTTTCTTAGGTAAAGTCAAATGCCGTTTGAAAAGCCACGTTATAATGAGATAAATGCCAATGGCAGCTATTAAAATTAGGGTATAGAGTTTAATTCTTTCGTCATTCATCATAATATTAAATTCATTACCGCGATAATCAAGTTCAAGCATACTTTCAAGTTTATTGTGCCAATACATTGTAGCTGTTGCATATAACCCAAATAAACTGATGCCGACAATAGAGTTAAACCAAATATGCACCTTCGCTAATCGAGCGTTTTTAAAAAGAAGGGCAATGGCTAAAATTAGAAGCAGCCCTCCTAATAAAATCATCAGAAATTGATTCCAAGATGTACTATTTGAAAATAATAATCTATTAATAGTATTGGTATTATTTGGATGTGGATAAGCTAAGTATCCATAATATCTCGATAATGATTCTTGTAAAAATACAAGTAGCCCTACAAAAAAGCCACTCACAAATGCTGAAATCCAAAATTGCAAACCCGTTGAAAGAGTCGTGATATAGAACATAATGGCGAACAAAAAACAATAAGTCAAAGCAAAAAAGCTGAGAGTCATTGTCTTATTAATCAAATAGTTGTCACGACTTTTCAGCATGTTTGTAATTGCCATAGTGTAATCATCCACTTGATGCAATTGAGAGACTTTTTGAATGATTTTGTTTTTAGATTTAGCAGCCACATCTTCAAAACCATTGAGTTGCATCATGTTTTTCAAGCGTTGATAGTCTTGTTCGCTGTACTTATTGGCAACAAATTGCGCGTATTCATCAGCAATGATATTGAGCCAAGTTTGCTCTGTGATGGTATTATTTAGGTAATAATCGTAGTGATAAAGGCTATCAACAATAGATTTTGGCGCATATTGAGTAAAATAGTTTTTACAACTTGAAGCGTATTGAGGGTTTTTCTTATTGGCTTTTATGCCTTCTTGATAACCCTCGCTTTGCAAGTATTGAAGATAATATATGGTAATCATTGGTCAAACCATACTCAGATCTTTTGCCATTGTATTTAATTTCGCCCTCCTCCAAAACGATGATATTATCGGCGACATGCTCCACTTCATGAATGTGCTGAGAGCTTATCAAGACAGTAATAGGGTTCAAAAAACTATGAGCCAAATCCTTCAAATCATTCAAAACCAAGGTCTGAGCATTGACATCCAAATTAGCCAATGGTTCATCTAAAACCATAATAATCGGTTTCCAAATCAAGGCTTTGGCTAAAGCAAAACGCAATTTATAACCGCCTGAAAGTTGCGACCAATGGGCATTTTTATAGCGCGTCAAGCCCAATCGTTCGATGATAAAATCCACTTCAAGTTCATTCTCTTTGCCATAAATACCATGTAAAGCGGCTTCATAGCGCAAATTATCCTTCAATTCGCCTTGCCAACGAGGCAATTCCTGAGGCACATAAGAAATAAGGTGTTTGAGGACATCCCAATTGAGGTTGGGATTTGCTTTCTCAAAATATGGAAATGTTAAGTCGCCTTTATCCGCTTTGAGTTCGCCTACGGCTATACGCATGAGCGTGGATTTTCCATTGGCATTGGGTCCTACGATGCCCGTTATTTCACCTAATTTAAATTCAGCATCCACATTTTTTAGATGAAAACGATTGGTCGGAAAGGCTTTATCAATACCCCTCAGTATAATGACCTCTTCATTGTTTTTGGCGAGCCTTTGTATCTTAAAAAAATCTTGTTCAGCTTCATCCAACAGCTTGATGACATTGAAAGCAATAGTCCGCCTTACATCATCAGTGAGGGTATCATTTATTTTTTGAGTATTAAATTGATGGCTCAATTCAACCACCTCAACAACGGTCTGTTGAGTGTTGCCAAAGTCTTTGATAAAGTCCATCGCTCTTTTAATCCCCGATTCAAGATTTCCAGAAGTGAGAAGCCATTGTACTTCCTGTTTGCGTTTGTTGATGTCCATGACATTTGGTTGATAATCATTTTCATAAAATATTAGAAACAAAACTTTTCGATGCCATATCCAACAACACCCCCTCAGTATCAGCCCTCCCCAAAGCCTTAATAAATGCCGAGCCAATAATAGCCCCATTCGCATGGCTGCAAGCGATATTAAATGTCTCTCTATCAGAAATGCCAAAGCCTATTAATCGAGGATTTTGCAATTTCATCCTTTCAATTCGCTTAAAATAGGCGATTTGTTCTTCAGAAATGCCCGTTTTCGCACCCGTAATCGCGTAGCTTGATACAATATAAATAAACCCTGTTGAGAGTTTATCAATTTTCCGAATCCTTTCCGTCGGCGTTTGAGGTGTTATGAGGAACGATATTTTTAGATTCAAATCGGCTAATCGTTTTTGATAATCGCGCTCATATATTTCAAGGGGCAAATCAGGCAATATCAAGCCATCCACACCATTTTCAGCGCATAATTGAAAGAATTTATCATCGCCAAATTGCAACACTTGATTGTAATAACCCATCAAAATCAAGGGAATTTGCGTTTTCGCTCTCACATGTTTGATTTGTTGAAAAAGCAATTCCAGCGTCATACCATTCTCCAATGCCTTAGAACCGCTCTCTTGAATAGTGGGTCCATCCGCCAAAGGATCGCTATATGGCATACCCAATTCTATCAAGTCAACGCCTGCTTTTTCTAATGCCAATATGACCCCCTCAGTATCATCGCGTTTTGGATAGCCTGCGGTGAAATATATATTGAGTATATTGTTTTTTTTATCTTTAAATAATTGTGATAATCGATTCATGAAATAGTTATGAGTTATGAGTTATGAATTATGAGTTATGAGTTATGAGTTGTAATTAGGAATTTGCGTTTACTGAACCTTCGCACAGCTTAGAATCAATAGTATTCATAATTACTATAATGGAAATCTTGTGCTCTTTTTAAATAAAAATTGCTTGTAATTAATTTGTCTAAATCATCGACAATTTTATTTAGTTTGTTGTTTCTTTCTATTTTATATTCACCCAAAGTGTTGAAATCAATTGAACTTTCGTCTATTATTATTTGCCTAAGTGAATTTATGTACAATTCCTTTTCTTTTGAAATGTCATAAGTTTTGGTAAAATTTTTTTCATTTTCAATGTATAAATGAATTGAAAATTCAGCGTATCCTAAAATTCTTGAACTTTGGTGTCCAAAGTATGTTCCACCATATTCAAAATGCCTAAAAAGTGAATTAATGTTTGAATAAATGTCAATTAGGTTCTTTCTAAGCTCTTTGTATTTGTTAATACCATTCTTTTGTTGAAGGAAATATGCGTACAAAATATAAAATTCATCTTGCCAAACTTCACTTCCAAACTGCAGCTTTCCGCTATTACAATAATAAATTTGGTCAGGGTTTTGGACATATTTAGCATTCACCAACTCAGGGTGTTTATCTATAATTTGATTAAACTCTTCTTTGCTATATTTTAAAGAATCTCCTTTTTTTATCGTAATGGTTATAGTATCTTTTGTAGTGTAATATTTTGAAATATCTATTTTGTTAGTTGAAGTAATGATATTAGATGTTGAATCTATATTCCTTGTATTATCAACTTGTTTAGTCTGATTCATACAACTCAAAGTTGCCAATAATAGTAAGTATAGTAAATTTTTCATTAAATTGTAGCTAAACTTTCTGTTTGAGAAGTTTCTTTTTCGACTTCTAAATTCTTAAAGATACTGAAAATTGTTTTTCCATAATGCCGAGCATTAAAAAAATTTGGGTGCTTTTCAAAATGATGATTCGGATTATGTTCCATCACAAACCAACCGTCACCCCTCAGTAATTGCTTCTCAAATATCTTATCGGGGATGCTATCCAACGCCGCCAATCCATAAGGCGGACCAGCGAAAATATAATCGTACTTTTCCCACGCCCGGTCTATAAATTTGAAAACATCGGTAGGAATAATGCGAATATTGTCTTTGATACCCAATTGTACAGCCGTTGTTTTGACAAAATCAATGGCGGGACCGTGCTTATCCACGTACGTGACATCCGTGCTGCCGCGTGAGATAAATTCATAACTGTGGCTGCCCGTGCCGCCAAACAAATCCAAGACTTTCAACTCTTCAAAATCGAAAGTATTATTCAAAATATTGAAAAGCCCTTCTTTGGCTACGTCGGTGGTGGGTCGCGTAGGCCATTTATCTGCGGGCGGATTGAAGCGTCTGCCTTTAAATTTGCCTGAAATAATTCTCATTCGTCGCTTAAAAGTTTTATTGAATAGACATCGAAGTAAAAATGCTGAGGGATGCCTGTAAATTGATTACCAAAACGCAAATAGAGTGGTGCTTGAATAAAATTCACATGGCGAATATAGCGGAAGATGTATTTATAAATGTCCGAATCTTCGGTCAAAAAGCCGCTGATACTGAGGGGTATCGTTTCGGGATTGAGTTTAAATTGTTCATACACCAGCATTAAATAATACACCAAATCCTGCGCAGTTTTAAAAGCATAAGCATTGGCAAATATCAAATCCTTTCCATCAAAAAAGAGGATTTGAACAAAGCCATCCCGCACATTCGCAAATATTTGATGCCCTTGACGCAACTCTGCCAGCTTCTGAAAACCCTCAATCAAAGCAGTAAATATATGGTGTGTTTTACTCTGCGGAAATATCGTTTGTATAAAATTAACCAACTGTTTATCCGCTGTAAAAACATTTTTGAAAGGCTGATTTTTAAAATTATCGGCGGATATAAAATCGGATTCTTCAAGGATTGTCAGATTTTTGAGATAGGCATTGTTCTCTTTTTCGTTGTAAAACTTAGACGGCACAAGCGTAAAATGCGGCGTAGTCAAGACAATTTTAACCGTTCGGTAGGCTTCTTTCAAGAGATAATCTTCAAAAAAGACCGATTTAAGGTTTTCAATGGGTGATTTTTCTTTTTTTAAATCAAAATGAAAACTTTTCAAAGCCAATATATTCAACTGAGCATCATTCACCATATAATATACGCTATCCGCGCCCACCAGCAAACTCAACTCGTAAGACAGCGTGGACTTCGATGAAAATGAATACTCTACTATTTCTTGATTGATTCGGCTCACTGGTATGGTGTTGTGGTATTAATATGGGGCGAAGGTAGCAAAAAAATAACCACAGTGGTAGAATAGAAGATTTCCGATTTAAAACAGAGGGATGTTTTTCTTTTTAACACATAGGCACATAGGACACATAGTTTCTTGTCATCCTGTAAGGAACTAAATAAAAAAATCTATGTGTCCTATGTGCCTATGTGTTAAAATAAATTATCCTATATTACACTTACCATCATATTTCGCTCCTTCCTCAACGTGCAATTTCTTAGCTTTAATATCGCCCTTGATAAACGACGATTCTAAAAGATGCAAGGTATTGCTAATATTGACTGTGCCCGTTACTTTTCCTTTGATAGTGGATTCACCGGCGTATATATTGCCTTCAATAAAGCCGCCAGCATCCATCACAAGCTTTTTCTCACACCGCACTTCACCTTTGATAGTGCCATCTATCCGCATATTTTCGGAGGTCGTGATTTTACCTTCTATCACCGTCCCTTTCGCAATAATACAGGTCGCACCTGATTCAGGTACTGAGGGGGTGCTGCTGCTGCTTGTTGTCGTTGAAGGTGCAGTTGTTTTTTTATCAGAGCTAAAAAGAGCCATTGGATATAAGTTTTAAAAATTATCAATCATTTTACAATATGGTTGTAAAAATAATAATAATTTTTATAATTAATTCAAGTTGCTAGTTAAGAAAAAGGTCGGACACCGTGGAAAAAGATAACTTAGAGGTGCTAAACAAAAAGTACCGCCAAGATGTCCG
>JAYTUY010000119.1:0-5950 GCA_043744275.1 Saprospiraceae bacterium | reverse complement strand
ATTTCGGTGCGCTGCACCTTAAACGATACTTATGGAAATGAACCTACAAATATTTCGCAGCTCTGCTGCTTTAAAATTAGAACCAATCAACCCTGCCCGAAGGGGGAGTCAATTTCGATAAAATGAACGGTTCACATTTTTGCATTAATTAGAGTCGTTAGGAATATTAACGAATGAATTTCTAAGTAATTCCAAACGACTCCCCCTTGGGGGTTGGGGGGAAACCGTTAGCTATCACCCATTACCCATATTTAAATGTTGATCAAAAAAATATACAACGCCCTTCACCAATCTATCAACCACCACATTGATACACTTCCTTTCTTTTCAAAAACGCATCATGGAAAGCCCATTTTGAAAGGGCATATTTCAGCCGAACACCTTGAAAATCCGCATTTAGATGATGAATTAGTCAATAATTTGAATAAATGGGGCATCAAAACGGCTGATTTTACGATTGATACTGAGGGGTATAAAAATTATATCAAAAATACATCTTATCCGCTTTCATACTACGGCGGTGGTCAAGATGCGAAGCAAAACTTCATTGAAAAATCTTTAGAGCATTATGTTTCGCTCTCTTTTTTGCCGTTGACTGATGAGCGCAATTCGCGCCATGAAGCTCTGCATCAGGGGGCTGTTTTTATGGATATTGCGGCAGCCACTTCACCTTTTTCAGACATTGTTAAAAGGCAATTTCCTATTGAAAAAGCCTATAAACAAGACTTAATCTTCCCAAAAGGCATTCATGGCAATCAAATTGGAGGCGATGCTGCCCAATTACCTCTACCCGATAATTCGATAGATGGAGCGACTTTGCATTGCTCATTGGAGCATTTTGAAGGGCATTCAGATTCGCTTTTTTTTCAAGAAATGCAGCGCATTTTGAAGCCGAATGGGCGTTTGGTGGTGCTTCCTTTTTATTTAGCGCATCAATATTCCAACCACATTGACCCTGCTTTTAACTTTCTGAAAATGCACCGCGTCCAACTCGATACAGACCCACGCATGCAACTCCGCTACGCCACATGGAAGCAATATTTTTCAAGGCATTATGACCCTCAAGCCTTACATGAGCGCATCATTTCCAAAGTCCCCAATTTGGATTTGACTGTTTTTAGAGTTAAAAACTTTAAAGAGGTGGATAAGTCTTGCTATTTGAGGTTTATTGGGGTTTTTACTAAAAAGTAAAATGACCTATTATTTGTTTATCTTGAAGAAAAGTTTTATTTTCGTTTCAATTAAAGAATATAAAATGAGTGTACAAATGTCTGTTATCGAAATTTTAGATAGTGTGAAAGGTTTGGAATCAAACAAATTTGAACAATTGTATCGAGAATTGTTTGCTCTCCGTTTACAAAAAAATGGCGTACCTCTTTTAAATGAGTTGGAATCTCAATTATTAAACAAAATAAATACAGAATTCAATCTTAAAAAATGGGAACGATTAGTTTTTCTTGATTGGAAAATGGAATTTGGTGCTTTAACACCAAAAGAAGAAACTGAATCCTTAAAATTAGCTGAAGCGTATGAAAGTTTCAGCGTTGAAAGATTGAAATCTCTAAGCCAATTAGCCCTCCTTCGGCAAGTTTCCATTGATGAATTAATGGAAAAGTTAGGTATAAATGCTCATCTCAATGGCTAAACTGAATATTCCGACTGATGTCCGTATAGCCGTTATTTTGCGAGCTTCAAAATGCTGTGAATACTGCAAAAGCCAAGATAAATACTCGCCAACTGCTTTTACGATTGACCATGTTATGCCCGAAAGTTTGGATGGTACATCTGATTTTGAGAATCTTGCTTATGCTTGCTTTCTCTGCAATCGTTTAAAATCGAATAAATTGAAGGTTTTTGATACTTTAACTGAAAAATGGGTATCGCTTTTCAATCCGCGTAAAGATATTTGGGGCGAACATTTTGTTTGGAATCAAGATGCAACAACTATTATTGGCACTACCATCGTAGGTCGGTGTACAGTGAAGGAGCTTAAACTCAATCGAGAAAAATTGATAGAATACCAAAATTGTATTATTCCTTTTGGAATGCATCCACCCAAATTTGAGAAATAGTGGATAAGTCTTGCTATTTAAGGTTTATTGGGGTTTTTACTAAAAGCAAAGCACCCCTCAGTAATTATCCAATTAAATAGCTATTTTTTGTCTAAAAAACTTAATTTTGTAATAAAATTGAGTTTATTATGGCAAAAAAAAATAAATCATTCGATGATTGGACAACGCAAGAAGTGCGTTTAACTTTTAATATTGAACAAGTTCCTCCGACGCCTTTTTTGAAAGAATGGTTAGCCGCAGTTCATACACCTAATGGACATCAAATTCAGTTTTTGGAAGCTAAACGGGCTTTACTTGAACGATTTTACCGAAACTGGAATGAAGATGAATTAAAATTTCAATTTATTGCCCAAATTGTAGAGTTGGTTGATTTGCATGGCAAGAACTATAATATTTTTAGCCAACGTAATTTGTCGGCTGTTGTTAATGGCATTACTTTACAAGGGAGACCTGAAGTGATGGTTGCAACGGGACAAGAAGACCCTCTCCGACCTTATTTCTTTATCCATGAATACAAACCCTCTAAACGTGCCGATGAACCGCTTGGTCAAGTCTTAGCCGCTATGATTGCTGCCCAAGCTCTTAATGCTGATGAGAGACCAGTGTTGGGTTGTTTTGTTATTGGTGCACTTTGGCAATTCCTTGTTTTAAGTGGCAGCACTTATACATTGAGTACTACTTACGATGCAACACAGACCAACGACTTACATGCTATTTACTCTGCTTTTTATCAAGCTAAATTAATGATTGAGGCTAATGCTAAGTGAAATGTGTTATTTTTTTCATTCATAAAAATAAGAAAACTACGTGCGTCAACTAACCTTTGTACTTTTAATTTTAGGATTTTCAGGGCATTTGAACGCTCAAAAATCTGCTGAAGATCGGTGGGTGGATAGCCTTTATCAAACCTTGACGGATACGCAACGGCTTGGGCAATTGCTCATGATTCGGGCGCATAGCAATTTGGGGGCTGACCATATTTCGGAGGTGGAAGACTTGATTCAGCGGTATTTTGTAGGGGGGTTATGCTTTTTTCAAGGCACACCTGAAAAGCAATTGGAACTGACGAACAAGTATCAAGCGATGTCGAAAGTACCGTTATTTATTTCGATGGATGCTGAATGGGGCTTGAATATGCGCTTGAAAGGAGCGGCGATTGCTTACCCTAAACAATTGATGCTCGGCGCCATTCAAGACAATGCTTTGATTTATAAATTTGGTCAAGCGGTGGCGAATGAATGCCGTCGGATAGGGGTGCATATCAATTACGCACCTGTGGCGGATGTGAATAACAACCCCAATAACCCCGTTATCAACGAGCGTAGTTTTGGAGAAGACAAGCGAAATGTAGCCGTAAAATGCTTCGAATATATGCGCGGGATGCAGGATAATGGCGTGATGGCGTGCGCCAAACACTTTCCTGGACATGGCGATACGGATATTGATTCTCATTATGATTTGCCACTGATTAATAAAAATATGGTGAGTTTGAATGCTTTAGAATTGATGCCTTTTCGGATATTGAGTCAGCAAGGTATTGGTAGCCTCATGATTGCTCATTTACAGATACCCTCGATTGATAGTGCGGCGCATATGCCTGCTACATTGAGTAAAAATGCTGTTCGCAACTTGTTGAGAGCTGAAATTGGCTTCAAAGGCTTGATTTTTACAGATGGGATGGAGATGAAAGGTGTGACAAAATATTATCACAACGGCGAAGCAGAAGCCAAAGCCCTCGAAGCAGGCTGCGATATGATTTGCTTGCCAGAGGATATTCCCGCGACGATAGCGGCTATAAAAAAATATGTGGCAGAAGGGAAAATAGATACGAATGATATAGAAGCGAGTGTGAAACGCATCCTCCGCGCGAAGTATCAATATGGTTTGACGACCCCTCAGTATATCGAGCCTTTTAATGTTAGAAATGATATAAATTCTTTTGATGGTATCACTTTAAAACGAGAGTTGATTAAAAATGCGTTGACCCTCGTTAGAGATGACCATGAATTATTACCTTTCAAAAGCTATCAACCTGATAGCATAGCGACTTTGAGTTTAGGGTCTAATCGACTGTCGCCGTTTCAATATATGCTCAATAATTATGGTCTTTTCAACCAATTCAACCTGTCGAAAGAGTTTAGCGAAGAGAAAAAGAAGGAAATGCTGAATTATTTCGGTAAAAAGAAAATTGTCATCATCAGTTTGCACGATATGAAACCTAATTCAAAAGTTGGATTTGGCTTATCAAATGATGTAAAAGACTTTGTCAATGAACTGAATAAAGTAACAAAAGTAGTGTTGGTAGTATTTGGCAATCCATATTCATTGAAATATTTTGACGATATGCCCACCATTTTAGAGTGTTATAACGATGATAATGTGACGCAGGAATTGGCAGCAGAAGGCATTTTCGGCTTGTTTGATTTTAAGGGAAAATTGCCTGTTACCTCTTCTGAAAAATCGAAAGGTGGCATGGGTCTCAACACTTTGGAAGATGTGCCTTTAAAAAAAATCAACCGTTTGGAATGGGATATTGAACTACCCGAAGCAGTGGGGATGAGCAGCCAAAAACTGATGAAAATCGATAATATTGCTCATGAATTGATAGCCAGTGGAGCGGCTCCAGGCTGCCAAATATTGGTCGCTAAAAATGGTCAAGTTGTTTTTCACAAAGCTTATGGTTATCAAACTTATGTAAAAACACAGGAGACTTCTACCGAAGACCTTTACGACCTTGCATCTATCACAAAATGCGCTGCTACGACCATCAGTCTGATGAAATTGTATGAAGAAGGGAAGATAGATTTGAATGAAAAAATGTCGAAATACCTGCCTATTCTTTCTGAAAAAGATGCTTTGGGCAATGAATCCAATAAAAAAGATTTATTGATAAAAGATGTTTTGATACATCAAGCGGGCTTGCAAGCGTGGTTGCCATTTTATAAAAATACCTTAGAATCAGCCATTGTAGATGGCAAATATACAGATTTACCTTCTTCAAAATGGTATTCTCATGTGGCATCTCATGATTTTCCGATTGAAGTTGGAACAGATTTGTACATGAAAGCGGCATATATTGACACCATAAAATCGCAGATAATCCATTCACCGCTGAGAGCCAATACAAATTATGTGTATTCTGATTTGGGTTTGATATTATTTACAGATGTTGTAAAAAATTTATCAGGCAAAACGCTTGATCAATACGCGACTGATAATTATTACCACCCCCTCAGTATGAGCCGCACTTTGTTCAATCCTTTGACTCATTTTAGCAACACCCATATTGCCCCCACAGAAGAAGATAAATATTTCAGGCATCAGCAATTGCGCGGTCACGTACATGATATGGCGGCGGCTATGCTCGGTGGTGTGAGTGGTCATGCAGGGCTTTTTTCAACCGCTGCGGATTTAGCCGTTTTGCTACAAATGCTTTTGAATAAAGGCGAATATGCTGGTGTTCGGTATTTGAAAGCCGAAACAATTTCACTTTTCACGACTCGACAAGGCGGCAGTACAAGGCGCGGCTATGGTTGGGATATGAAGGAACTCAATCCTCGTAAAACGCTGAATATGAGCCACTTAGCTTCAAAAAATACATTCGGTCATACAGGATTTACAGGCAATGCCTTCTATGCAGACCCAGATAATAACCTCATCTATATTTTCCTTTCCAATAGAACTTACCCAGATATGAATAATAATAAATTAGTGAATGGCGATTATCGCTCTCGCATCCAAACGGCGATTTATGAAGCGATAATTAAATAATGATAATCTAATTAATTCAAGTTGCTAGTTAATAAATTGATCTACCAAATGAGCAAAGAGCATCATGACGACCTTCAAAATGAAACCTTTTTGAGATACCGCATGAA
>JAYTUY010000118.1:0-22778 GCA_043744275.1 Saprospiraceae bacterium | reverse complement strand
ATATAGGAAAGTAGCTATAGGTTTATCCACCAAACTGCACGTGGTTAACTCCACCAAACTACACGTGCTTTTTTAGGCAAACTCCACCAAACTACACTGGTATAACATCGAAGGTCTGTTTGTTATAGTTAAAAATGCCCATTTTCCACCAAACTGCACGTGTACAACTTTTTGTTGGTTTTAAAATGTGCAAAATCCTCTCATTTCCCCTCATTTTCCACCAAACTGCACGTGTGTAAACCCACCCCCTCAGTACACTACCTCAAAAAAGGCATAAACTCCACCAAACTGCACGTGGTCGTAAGTTAATTAGGAATTACAAATTAGGAATTAGGAGGGTGTGATTTCCTAATTCCTAATTCCTAATTCATTTCTATTTCGGTTTTTCTATTAAATGAATCATTTTAGGTGGGATAGGCGATGGCGAGTTGTGCATATAAAAGCCTTTGTTCTTGTCTTCTGTCAATTTGGCAGTTGGATATTGAGTCAAAACGATTCTCAACGTGCGTCTAAAAACCTCTTTGAACTTATCCATGCGGTCGTACCCCTGTCCGAATTGCTCTTTCAGATTAGACCAAGCAATGAATTGCGGTTTGCCAAACTCTACCCGATGCAGGCGTTGGGCGAGCCACGCATATATATCCAACGCCATTGCATTATGCGAAAGTGCGGCGAGGGCACGTTCGTCGAGCGGAATAGCGTGGTTGATAAGGCTGGTAAAATATTCCTCCGTGAGCTGGATTTTAGACGTCCATTGGATGCGTTGTTTTTCATTTTTAGGGAACCAAAGGTCAAATGCCTTCACAATTTTCAAATCCACTTGCATCCCTTTTTCACCGTCCGAATAACCAATACTGATAATGGAAGCCGTGAGGCGGCGCAATTGTTCCTTCGCTTCTTTGATGGTTCGCCCGTCGGGATTTAAGCCTATTTTTTTGATAAAAGCCGTCATACTTTCCTCCACATCAATCAATCGGTTCTGCGTTTTGACCGCTTCACTATTAATATGTGCCAAAATCAGTCGCGATTTAGTACCATAAGGCAAGCCGACGAACTCAAATTCGCCTGTTTCGGGGTTCAAAACGTGGTTGGCTTGCACGGCGAGGCTGACATTGCCTTGTCGTTGTTGCCATATTTTCATCTCATCGCCAGGATTGCGATACGGTAAAAACGTTTGGCAGAGCACCGAATGTTGAAAAATGGCATCTTCAATACTGGCTCTATCGAGGCGCACTTGCATCGCCCCTTCGAGCAATCGTTGCGTAATTTTGCTCACGCCACCGTCCGTTTTCTTTTTTTTATCTTCTGACATCTTTAGATTTCAGTTTTTAGTAAAAAAATCAACTAAACTAAACTAAACTAAACTAAACACTAAACACTACTTAAATCATCCAATATTCATATCCTTTTTAGCCAATTCCAAGAAATATTCCTTCATTGAAATACCATCTTGAAATGTTTTCATGCGAATTTGAGCATGAAGCGACAATGGAATATCGAGCGTGACGCGCAAAGAGCGTTCTTCTGTTTTCATGGGTTTCATGATTTTCGCCACAGGCTTTTCGGCATGGATAAGGCTCACTGCCTTTTCCATTTTCTCCGCTTTTGGTATAACGACGGGTGGCGATTTCACTTCCGTTTCTGTTTTCGTAATCGGCACTTTAGTCCCTAAAGTTAATTTACTATAATCTGTTTTTTTATCCTTTGCCATGATTTTATGATTTTAAGACTGCAAAACTGAAAAAAGGTGAAACTGAAAAAATGAAAAACGTTAATTTTATGCGACTTGCATAAGCCCTATTTGCTGAGCAATGCCGACGATTTCTTGAGTCAAGCGCACCATTTCTTCTTTGGCTTTTTCGTCGTTGGATTCATACACGCCTCGCCCTTCGATGCCCGTTTTCACATACGCCACGCGCTTGTTCAGGGAAGTTTTCAAAATACTCATTCCAAAATCTGCCAATAAGATTTTCATATCTTGATGGACATTCAGATTTTCGGAAAATTGATTGAGTAAAAAATACGCAGGAATATTATCCCGAAAGACTTTGGCTTGCTCATAACGCTCAAAAAATTGGTTCATCGCGCGGAAATCATGCCCGCTCGGGAGAATCGGAATCAACAGAATATCGCTCGAAAGGATAATCCGTGTCGTCATTTCCGACAGTGAGGGCGTGCCATCGATGATGACAATTTCGTGGTCTTTGTGCAATTTGTCAACGGTTTTGTTGAGGGCTTTGCTGTCAATCGCCCCGACAACGAGAATTTCGGGCAGATTTTCATCGCGTACACCCGACCAGGCGAGCGAATTTTGATTCGTATCGGTGTCCACAATGCACACTTTATAGCCAATATGCGCAAAACAAACCGCCAAATTTTGGGCAACTGTTGTCTTCCCGACGCCCCCTTTTAGATTAGAAATACCTATTTTCATAAACTTGATAGCACGAACGTTAGTCCGCTTTGTGGCGCAGAACTCCAGTTCCGCAATTATTCGCCATCGTATCACGGAACTCCGATTCCGCAATGCCAATGCGGAACTGGAGTTCCGCGATACGATTCACGCCACAAGATAGAAACCATTTTTCAGACTGCAAAACTGAAAGAATGAAAAACTTTGTATGTTTTTAGAAAAGTTTTAAATGCAATTTGAAATTTTTAGACTGCAAAACTGCAAAACTGATTGATTTTTAAGAGTTTAATGCCAAATAAATCTTTCATCCTCCTCTCTTTTCCGGTGAAATGCTTGATTATTTTAGTTTTAACGCATTTTCAACCTTTTGTCTCAGCTTTGTGGAGTATCCATGAAAAAGGTTCTTGAATTGGGAATATTGCTGATTGTTTTACGTACCCCCTCAGTATTTCGAGTCATATTTTATGTTTTTAGACTGTTCTAAAGGGATGCCCTTGGCACAAAACTGAAAAACGCATAAACTGAAAAAAGGTAAAACTGAGAAACGCTTGTATTTTTGCTTGCTACGTGTCGAGTGCCACAAATTTTACGAATTGGCGAATATAGGCTACTTGTTGTGTTGACGGCGATAGTTGAAGTTGGTTGAAATTTGGGTGTGGGATATTATTTTGATTTTGTAGAAATGGAGCGACCCCCTCAGTATCACCCACCTCGCAATGATATTTTTTTATTTTTAGACTGCAAAACTGAAAAACGCATAAAAGTAAAAAATGATAAACTGGAAAACGTTGATTTATTGAAATGCTCTTGGAACACTGATGACACGGATTGAGCTGATTTACGCAGTTTTTTTTGTCATTACTTAAAGAAATCCGTGTCAATCAGCTCAATCCGTGTCATCCGTGTTCCCATCTACATTGCTAAGTGGATACCCCCTCAGTCATGCTTTCAGCTTGATGGAGCTTTAGCACCATATTTTTGTTCATATCCTTTAGACCTGAGCCTGCAAAACGCATAAAATGAAAAACGCAAAAACTGCAAAACTGAAAAAAGGAAATACTGCATTTAAATAGAGATTAAAAGAGCAGATAAATGACTCTTAGCTAAATTTTAAAAATTTTATTTCGCAAATAATTGTCAACTTGACATTTAATTTTAATTTTAATCCGAATTTTTATTTCAAATTTTATTTTTAATCATACAACCATTGGTAACTACTCAACAAATCATGAAAAAAGTCCTACTATTGGCGTGTTTCTGCGCCGTTTTTGTTCATTGCAAAAACAACGAATCAACTCAATCTGGCACTACTGAAAAGAGTATCCCTCAGTTTTCAACCATCAATACGCTCACTGCGGATGAAGAAAAAGCGGGTGTCAAGCTTCTTTTTGACGGCAAAACAATGGCTGGCTGGCACAATTTCAAGAAAACGACGATAGGGTCGGGGTGGGTTGTTGATACAGTCGAGCGGGCTATTCACCTTGATGCGAAGCGCGTAGAAGGCAAATGGCAAGCATTGGATGGCGGCGATATTGTAACAGATAATGAGTATGAAAATTTTGAATTAAGTGTGGATTGGAAAATTGATACTTGCGGCAACTCGGGTATTATATATAACGTGATTGAAAATCCGACTGATTCACTCCAATATGTGTGGCACTCAGGACCAGAAATGCAAGTATTGGATAATACGTGTCATCCCGATGCCAAAATTATTAAGCACCGTGCAGGAGATTTGTATGATTTGATTTCGTCCAGCAAAGAACCAGTAAAGCCAGCATTGCAATGGAATCAAGCGCGTTTGGTTATAAATAAAGGTCATGTCGAGCATTGGCTCAATGGCGAGAAAATAGTGGAATATCAATTCGGTGGCAAAGAGTGGGATGCTTTAGTGGCTGGTAGCAAGTTTAAGGCGATGCCGATGTTTGGAAAAGCTAAAAAAGGGCATATTGCGCTTCAAGATCATGGCAATAAGGTGTGGTTTCGCAATATGAAAATTAAGGTGCTATAAAATAACCAATTTTTCAACAAGTTTAAAACGGAATAAAACAATGGAAATTAACAAAAATCGACTTTTTCTGGGCAGTTGTTTTGCGCTTATCACAACAGCCTTTTCATTCAGTATTCGGGCAGGTATTTTACCGCAGTTGGCAAAAGATTTCAATTTGAGTGCCGAACAATTAGGCTTTATTAATTCAATGTGGTTTTTAGGTTTCCCAATTGCTATGATTATTGGCGGACTTGTATATCATACTTTTGGACCTAAAAAAATCATGATGACCGCTTTCGTTTGTCATACTTTGGGTATTTTATTGACGCTTTATCCGCAAATATTAGGTGGCTATACAGGTCTTTTGATTTCAACTTTCTTAATAGGCATTGGTAATGGTTGTACCGAAGCAGCTTGTAATCCAATGATAGCCGACACTTATCAAGGTTCTGAAATGAGCAAAATGCTGAATCGCTTTCACATGTGGTTTCCTGGCGGTATCGTCGTAGGCAGTTTGATATCTAAATTTATGACGGATGCCAATTTGGGCTGGCAAGCTCAAATCTGGTTTATATTAATTCCGACACTCATATATGCGTACTTGTTTTGGGGTCAAAACTTCCCTAAACCTAAAACGGAAGGTGTTACTTCAATCGGTGAAAATCTTAAAGCAATGGCGACGCCTTTGTATATTTTCATGTTCGCTTGTATGGCATTGACGGCTATTTCAGAGTTTGGTCCCCAGCAATGGACGGGCTTGATTATGAGTAAATCAGGTGCAAGTCCGATGATTATTTTGGCATTGGTAACAGGTCTGATGGCAGTTGCTCGATATTTTGGGGGTGAAATTGTTCATCGTTTCGACCAAACAGGTGTTTTACTCGGTTCAGCTATTTTGGCGACCATCGGCATCTATTTATTTAGCATTTCTACTGGCGGCATGACATATGTTGCGGCTATATTTTTTGCTTTAGGTGTAGCCTATTTTTGGCCCAATATGGTTGGTTTTATCGCTGAAAAAGTGCCTTTGAGTGGGGCATTGGGTATGTCAATTATTGGTGGAGTCGGGATGTTTTCAACCGCTATTTTCCAACCGATTATTGGTAAATGGATTGATAATGCTAAGGTAGCGAAAACAGCCGCAGGTCTTACGGGCGACGAAATGGAACTGGCAGCAGGGCAAGCAACGCTATCTACTATGGTGCTCTTTCCATTGATTCTTATTTTTGCTTTTACGTTTTTGTATTTTTGGCAAAAGAAGAGAAGCGTACAATTCGCATCTTAAATAGTAAAAAATCATTCTGAGGAGCGTGGATACTGAGGGGGGTATTAGTTGAGAATTGAGAGTTATGAGTTGAGAGTTTGGCTCAACTTTTAACTCTCAATTCTCAACTCTATTAAATCTCATTCGGTGCTTTCGGCGCAGGGACGATATTTTTAATTGGCTTCAAAGACTTGAGATAAGTGAAAATAGCCGTCAAATCATCGTCTTTAAGGTTGCGGTAATTAGGCCAGGGCATCGGTGGCAAGAGCATACGGCTGGCATCCAAACCTTTAGATTTGCCTTGTCGAACGGCTTTTGCGAAGTTATCAAGTGTCCAATTGCCGATACCAGAATCATCAGGCGTTAAATTAGCGGCGTAAGAAATACCCCAAGGACCCACCGCCACCGTGTTATCCATACTGAAAAGAACCCAGCCCGAATTGGCTTTTTTATCAATTTTCGGTAAGGGAGTGTTGGCAGGATGACCTGATAATAAAAGATTGGGGTCGGGAGAAGGACCTTGTGCACCGAATACTTTCGGCGAATGACAATCATGACAACCCATTGTTTCGACGAGGTATTCACCCCTTTTGACCACATCTTCTTTCGATGGAGTCATCGCTTTTTCAGTATTTTGAACCAATGCCGTTTGTGGAGGCGTTTTTTCAGTACAAGCGATAAAGCTACTCGCCATGAGAACGGCGATAAGGAAAAGGTTTTTCATTTTCATTTCATTTTGGTTTAACAATTAAAAAATTGGATATTGAAATTGAGAAGTGACCCCCTCAGTAGCCACGTTCCTCGCAATGACTTTAGGATGATTTGAGGTTAAAAATATGCTCAATATTACTATTTTTCTTTTAAAAAAGCCAATTTTGATTCAGATAAAATGAATATTTAATTTAATCTGTAAAAGTTATTAGACACAGCTCTATGTCTTTATTTTTCAGGAAGTGGGGTAGAATTTGTACCCCCCTTGACTCAAGGAAAAACAAGGCTTTACTGAACTGTACGATTTTTTCGTACAGTTGAAAATCTTTACAAAATCGAGAGCTATAAAGTGATAATCTATCAAATCATTTAATTTTTTTTACTTCATTTTCTAAGTCAAATACTGAGGGGATATGGTTGGCTTCTTTTAATTTTTGTTTTTCTTTGAAACGGCCGTATTCTTTGGTAGCAATATCCTCAGCAAGGGCACGAGATATGCGACCTGCATCCATGAGTATTTCGCGTTCGTTGATAGTGAGTATATCATGTAGCTTTTTCATCCAATCGCGCATATACATGACCTTGCGTTGCATGGCTTGTGATTCGGCAAAAACGAGATATTGTTCTACAAGTAAATTTAGTTCTTTGAGTTCGATTTCATCTAAATAATTTTTGGCAACGACGATGTCGCTCTTTCGAATTTTATCGCCTTGCCAACTTGTCAAGCCCATATTGGGTAAGTCGGCATTGGCTCTGGTGGCAATAATTTCAGCAGCGGTATGTTGATGAATTGCCCAATGAAATTTATTTTGAATAATGGCATAAAACTCGGCTGTGGCTTCTGATTTTTCAGCATAATCCACGCTGGTTTTAAATATTTCACGCAATTTGAAGTAAAAGTTTTTTTCTGAGGTGCGAATATCGCGGATACGCTCCATCAACTCTTCGAAGTAGTTGCGTTGTCCGCCATTTTTCAAACGCTCATCATCGAGCGTAAAACCTTTAATAAGAAACTCTTTAAGGCGTTTGGTCGCCCATATTCTGAATTGCGTTCCCTGCTGGGATTTGACTCGATAGCCGACAGAGATAATGACATCTAAATTGAAATATTCTACTTGATATGTTTTACCGTCAGCAGCAGTTGTTGCATTTTTTGCAACAACTGAACCATGCTCCAATTCGCCTTCTTGAAAAACGTTTTTGATGTGCTTTGAAATAACAGATTTATCTCTTTGAAACAACTCTGAGATTTGATTAAGAGAAAGCCAAACGGTTTCGTTATCAACTTTTACATCAATTTTGGTTTGTCCATCTTCGGATTGATAGATGAGTATTTCGGAATTATTTCGTTCCATAGCGCAATGTTTTAATTTAGAAGTTAAAAGTAACAGAAAGTTTTAAATTTCAATAAAAAAGCGAATATTTATGGCAAATTCATAATGATTTTCAAAGAGGAAATAAATACCCCCTCAGTATTTTGACTAAAAAATTAGACATCAATTAATTTATCAAATAAAAAATCATCTATTTATGAACAAAATTAAAGTAGGAGTCGTCGGAACAGGATTTATCGGACCCGCTCATATTGAAGCCTTGCGCCGATTACCCAATGTAGAAGTTGCCGCCTTGTGCGAAGTCACCATCGAATTGGCGGAAGCCAAAGCCAAGCAATTGGGCATCGATAGATGGTATATTTTTGAAGACTTATTGAAGCAAGACGATATTCAATCGGTGCATATTTGTACGCCCAATTTCCTGCATTATGCCCAATCCAAAGCCGCATTATTAGCAGGTAAGCACGTCATATGCGAGAAGCCATTGGCAAAAGACCTGCACGAAGCGGAGGAATTGGTGGCATTGGCGGCTCAATCGGGTTTGGTGAATGCGGTGCATTTCAACTTGCGGTATTATCCTTTGGTGCGGCAAATGAAAACCATGCGTGAGAAAGGGGATTTGGGCGATGTGTATTCCATCATCGGTTCATATTTGCAGGATTGGTTGTTCTTTGAAACGGACTATAATTGGCGTTTAGAGCCTGATAAATCGGGCGATTCAAGAGCGATTGCAGATATTGGTTCACATTTGATGGACGTTATCGAGTATATTACAGGCTTGAAAACAGTGGCAGTCATGGCGGATTTTAATACCATTCACAAGACCCGCAAGAAGCCTTTGAAGCCTGTCGAAACCTATTCTGGCAAGATGTTATCAGCCGAAGATTATGCTGATGTGCCGATAAAAACGGAAGATCACGCCAACGTTTTATTGCGTTTCGATAACGGTAATTTGGGTTCTGTCACCGTTTCGCAAGTCTCGGCAGGTCGTAAAAATCAATTAAAATTAGAAATTTCAGGCTCTAATAAAACCTTTGCTTTCAATTCGGAGTCGCCCAATGAATTATGGATTGGCAACCGCAACGGCTACAATGAAGTGCTCATGCGCGACCCTTCATTAGCCTATCCAGAAGCCAGTGCTATCATGACTTTTCCAGGCGGTCACAATGAGGGCTTTCCCGACACATCCAAGCAAATGTTCAAAGAGGTATATGCCGCTATTGCAGAAGGCAAACAGCCTGACAATCCAAGCTATCCAACGTTTGCGGATGGCTACAGAGAGTTGTTGATTTGTGAGCGGATATTGGAAAGTAGTCGGAAAGATGCATGGGTGAAAGTGTGATTTCAAGGATTCCAAAATTCCAGATTTCAAAGATTCCAAGTTTGGAATCTGGAATTTTGGAATCCTTGGAATCTGAAATCCTTGTAATCACAAAATTTGTTAATTTTAAAAACATATCTATGAGTTATAAACGATTTGAAGAAATGCCCGTTTGGCAAAAAGCAAGGGCATATAATAAACATATTTTTGAAATAACTTTGAGAAAAGAATTTAATACCGATTTCAAATTTAGAGATCAAATTCGTGGTTCTGCGGGTTCTATTATGGATAATATTGCTGAAGGTTATGAACGAGATGGTAATAAAGAATTGCTCAACTTTCTTCATTATTCTAAAGGCTCAGCAGGTGAAAATCGATCTCAATTGTATCGCGCTTTTGACTGCAATTATATTTCAAGAGAAGAACTTGAAGATTTATATAAAAAAGCGATTGAAATCAGTGGAATCACTGAAATCTGAAATCCTTGGAATTTGGAATCCTTGAAATCTGAAATTTTAAAAATGAAATTATGCGAAAATTAAGAATGGGTATGGTCGGCGGTGGTGAAGGCGCATTTATTGGCGGCGTTCACCGCATGGCAGCGGCTTTGGATGGACAAATTGAGCTGGTGTGCGGCGCATTTTCAAGCGAAGCCGAACGCTCGCGTCGCTCAGGCGAGGCATTGTATATTGACCCGAAACGGGTTTATCCTGATTTTATGACCATGATAAAATCGGAGAAAAAATTGCCAGTGGATAAGCGAATGGATTTTGTTAGCATCGTCACGCCCAATCATGTGCATTTTGCACCTGCGAAAATGGCGTTGGAAAATGGCTTTCATGTGATATGCGACAAACCCCTCAGTTTCAGCCTCGATGAAGCTTTGAAATTGGAGAAAGTGGTCGAAAAAACGGGGATGCTTTTCGCCTTGACGCATAATTATACAGGCTATCCGATGGTCAAACATGCTCGGGCAATGATTCAAAATGGCGATATTGGGAATATCCGTAAAGTGGTGGTCGAATATCCACAAGGTTGGTTGGCAACGAAGCGCGAGGAATCCAAACAAGCGTCGTGGCGCACCGACCCTAAACGTTCGGGCATCGCAGGGGCTTTGGGCGACATCGGGACGCACGCCGAAAATCTGTCGGAATATATGACGGGCTTGAAAATCAAGGAGTTATATGCCGATATTACCACCTTTATCGAAGGGCGTTTATTAGATGATGACGCCAATGTTTTGATGCGTTTTGACAATGGTGCAAAGGGTATTTTGCATTGTTCTCAAATATCGGTAGGGGAGGAGAACGGGTTAAACATCCGAATTTGGGGTGAAAAAGGGGCACTTGAATGGCATCAAATGGAGCCTAACTCATTGATAATGAAATGGTTAGACCGTCCAAAAGAAATTTTGAGAACGGGCTTGAGTTTCCTTTATCCTCAAATGACGGCATCGCCTGTTGCAGTGGCTCATACGCGCATACCCGCAGGACATCCCGAAGGTTATTTGGAAGCGTTTGCGAATATATATCGCAATTTTGCCATGCATATTCAAGCCAAATTAGATGGTAAAGAACAAGATGCTTTGTATGACTACCCCTCAGTATCGGACGGTGTTCGGGGCATGCAATTCATTTATAAAGTGGTAGAGTCGAGTAAAAAAAATCGTTGGATTAGTTTTTGATTATGAAGTTTTAAGAATTAATTTGCACAAAAAATACGTATTTTTTGTGCAAATTTGTTTCCAATCTCTTTTTTGACCTTTTTTTACTGAGGGGGTAGGGATATTTTGTAAAAACAATGTTAAGTAATTTTGTTCGTAATAGCATGAGATTTACTAAATTTTTAAAATTTAGTAAATCTGAAACGCGTTAAAAACGCAAGTGAAAATCATTAAAAGTCATCAACTTACTTCTAACAATGTTTTTGTGAAATAGCCTTATACTGAGGGGGTATCAGTCAACAAAATCTAAACCTTTGCTTTTGCAAACCTTTAGAAATGAAAACAAACAAAATTTGAACTCTATTTTTACACAAAAAATGTGCACTATTTGCGTAAATAATACATATTTTTTGTGCATTTAATTGGAACAACTATTGAGCAGGCGGTAAATTCTTCTTCTTATCCTCTTTATTTTCCTTTAAAAAATTCTCAGACGACACGACTTTTTTTCCTTCTAATTCTTCTACCCTTTTTCTGGCTTCTCCTGCTGTGTAGCCGCCTTTTGCGGCAGCCACTTTATTTTCATCAAAACCTTGTGCATCATCCTCTACGGCTGTGCGCCTTGTGAGTGCTTCACCCAATGACATGAAAATAAGCTCTAAATCAGTCATGTGATCTCGCAAATTTTGATTGGGTTTGGTTAATCCTTTGACTTCTTTATGCTCTGTGGGTGTCAAATCGAATGTTCCTTTGGCGATGACTGCCGTTAAAATGGAGTATTCCTTGCCTTCTTGAACACCTCTTTTTTGCCATTCTTCGGTGAGTTTATTTCTTATGTCAATGGAATTAATCCGTTCTTTTATCCATTCGTCGGGATAACCTTTGGCTTTGTAAAGCTCAATTTGCCTTTGAGTTAACAGTTCGGGGTTTTCTGTTTCTTCAATGGTTCTTTCGCCTTGTTCAGCCAACCAAAGCTTTAAAGGCTCTGCTTTTGGTGACGGAATCGACATAACAATTCTTAAAATTCCTTTGGTACTGGCGCAATCTGTTGAGCGTTGACGACCATCCGAGGCTGTCAATTTCAACTGCACGCAAATTTCGTGCAGTTGAGGTTCACGCCTTTTTAGGTCTGACCAATAGTTGCGAGGGATGGGGCTGTCCGTCAAAATATCAATAATATCTACGACAGAAAAGTACCATTCTTCATTGTGCCATATTTTGCGGATTTCCTTTCCACCGAAGAGAATGAGATTTGAGCTTTCCATTTTCACAATTATTTCATTATTGCCCGAATTGTATTTATTTTACACAAAAAATACGTATTTTTTGTGCATTTTTTATGACTTATTTACTCATTTTCAATATCTATGTTGATTAAAGTGATGAGATAAGCGGTCAAAGTTAAGCCTCGAGCTTTGGCTTTTTTTCGCACTATTTCGTATTTGTCTTTAGGCAAATTCAGACTCACGCGGTGTTTTTCATCGCTGCTTTCGCTTTCGGGCACTTCGTCAACCACTGCAATTGTGGCTTTGCTGTGTTGCTTTTCTGCTATGATATCAGCTGGATCTTTGGCTTCGACGGTCTTTTTAGGTGTGAAACGGTCTTTCATGTTGAGATTATTTTTAGTTAGGATTCAATATTGTTTTTTCAATTTCATCCATCAATTTGTTGAATTCATCGCTGGCTTTTTTATCACGCCCCTCAGTAACGCCGATGCCATCCAAGGCAGTTTCGGCATACGCAGTGCGATTGCCCAAGCGAGTTTGCAAAATGGGCACATCATATTTTTCTAAACCGCGCACGATTTCGTTGGAAATATTCGCTCTGTCGTTTATCTTATTCAAAACGATGAATGATTTGACGCTTTCTAAGCCCAATGCGACACGATTACTGTCTGTCTCCTCCAAGATGCTAAAAACTTCTCAAAGGCTCTAAAGTCAAATAAACTGGCTGAAATGGGAATCAGTATAACATCACTCACCACAATCGTTCGGCTCGCCAACTCCGACAACTGAGGGGTGCCGTCCAAAATCAAAATATCGAACTTCTGTTCCAAATCGTTCAGCGTTTTCACTTTGATTTGCTCTGGTTCGATAGAAAAAACTTGAATGATGGCGCGCTCCTCGCCTCGACACATAGACCATTCGACGGCGGAGTTTTGGTTTTTATCGGTGTCGATGATGCAAACGCTTTTCCCTCGTTGTGTGAGAGCGACTGCAAGATTGATGGCAATAGTCGTTTTGCCAACACCACCCTTTAAATTTGTCACTGCAATTTTCATTTTGAATTTTATTTAAGGCAAATGTAAGAAAGATTTATGACACTATGAAAAGCATTTACACAAAAAATGTACTTTTTATTTACATTTTTTGTGTAAAAAAACGTAAAAAATGTACAAAAAATACGTATTTTGAGTTTTCGGTAAAACCGAAAAGATGAACAAAAAAAAATCCTTTACTCCAAAAAGGAATAAAGGATCATGATTTTACTGAGGGGTAGGGTAGAGGTTGAAAATAATACTGTGTTTATTTATCGATTAAATTGGATAAATTCTATCTGAAAAGGCTCTATTTTCTATGGCTTTGAGGGATAATTTTACCTTCCGAACCGCCACTTTTTAGAACCCTTATTTCTGTTCTTCTATTTTCTTGATGCTTTTCAGGTGGGCATGGCACACCGTCGCCACATTCATTACTGAGTTGCTGCTTGCCATAGCCGACAGCGTTGAGCCGCCGCCTTTTTATCCCCTTTGACACGAGGTAGTCAATGACACTGTTCGCCCTTCTTTTGGAGAGATTGATATTGTAAGGAGCATTGCCACGGCTATCTGTATGAGCCGCCAATTCAATCTCCATTTCAGGGAATTGATATAAAATTTGAACCAAAGAATCAAGCACGGCACTCGCTCCCTGTGTGATTGAGGCATCATCATATTCGTAGTAAATATTCCTCAATTGATAAATTCTATCGCTTCTAAATGCTTTATTATTGCTATCGTTATTCGATTCGTTTTCTTTATTATTGCTTAAATTGGCGTTCGTTTCTCCTATTTTATCCAGCAAAATCATGGCTTCATTGCGGCTTTCATTCATCAAAATAGTCATTTGAGTAGGCTTAAAATCCGGTTTGTTGACTCGGACAAAGTAATTGCTGTTCAGATTGGCATGTAGAACGGCTTTTCCATTTTCATCCGTAATGATGGTATAGCAATGATCGCCCGCAGACTCAACTGTGGGTGCTTGAGTGCCCGTTGAAGCCGTGCAAACATAGGCTTTACTGAGGGGTAGCCCCGATTTTCTATCAATCACATAGACCGTCACGAGCCTTTCGTCTTTGCTGTTTTGAGTCGTTTTATTGACATCACTGAGCTGTTTGACGTCTGAAAAAGGCTTTGTTCCTTCGGGAATTGAGAAATTATAGATGTCATCGCCACCCATGCCGCCCGTTCTGTCGGAAGACAAAAAGCCTGTTTTATTCTCTTTATCGACTATAAAACCGAAGTCATCTTTATCTGTATTAAATGGTTTTCCCATAGAAATGGGCTTGATAAAATTGCCTGAATTGTCTATCCGAGTGTAATAAATGTCCAATCCGCCGAGTCCTTTTGGTTTATTTGAAGAAAAATAGAGCGTTCCGTCTTCATGAATGAAAGGAAAAACTTCATTGGCGGCACTATTCACCGCCGCCCCCAAATTAATAGGCTCACTCCAAGCACCATCCACCATTTTGCACATATACAAATCCATACCGCCCAAACCGCCCGGTCTGTTGGAGGCGAAATAGAGTTTTTCACCATCTAAAGAAATAGTCGGATGGCAGGCATCACTTTTTTCATCGTTGAAAGGCATTAATTCGGGTGTGCTCCAATTTTCAGAGTTAAAAGTGGAGGCATATATTTTCATGTAGTTGGTTTTATTTACATAACGAGGCTTTTTACCGTCATTTTCATTGTCATTTCGAGTGAAATATATCACTTCGTTTTGACTATCATACGTGATGGGTCCATCGTGAACCTTGCTCACAAAAGCCGTATCAAATGGCTCAGGCTTTTTGAAATAGCCACTTCGCTCTTTTTTTGTAATAAAAAGCGACATCGAAGATTGCTTGATAGTCTTATCAAATACCTTCGTTTTGCCTGAGATAGTATTGTTGGAGACAAAAACTAAGTCCTCTTTGAAGTAAGCAGGACTAAAATCCAAGGCTTTTGAATTGACTAACCTCAAGTTGTTGATTTTGACTTTACTCTTTTCTTTTTCTGTATTTTGAGAATAAGAAAGATGATTCACCAATAATAGAGTACTGATGATAAATATGATTTTGATTGTTTTCATAATTTCTATTTTTAAAAGAAAAAGCGTGGATTATGCATCACTTTAGCGGATATAGCGAAGTCGTAACGGGCTAATATTTCTAAACTGTTGCGGTTGTAATTGCCTATTTGTGAAAGAGTAAAATCATATGCCATGCCGACGCCAAAACTGTTGTTGATCTGCATAAAACTCAATAAATCAACTGAATCGCCTTTGCTGCCATCGCTGCCTGTGCGGTAGGAAATGCCGCCTGAGAATTTCTTTTTGAATAAAATACTCATCGTAGCATCCACGCTGAAAGGGGCATTGGCGACATATTTAAACATCATGGACGGTTTCAGTTGAATATTTTCATTGTCTCCCATCGGAAATAAACCGCCCACCATCGCATAAATATGCTTGCGTTCAGTGCCTTTTTGCTCCACAGTGGCGTCTTGATTCAAAATCAAAGGGTTTTGATTCAAATTAGGGATAGATAGAGCTGCGTAGATGTTTTTTCTATCATAATAAATGCCCATGCCGATGTTCATATTGCTCAAGCTGGGATTATCATTTTCGCTCAATGACGGGTCTTGTCTTTGCTGAATATTGACGGTTGCGCTTTGCAAATCGAAGCGATATTGGCGATAAGATGCACTGATGCCGACCCTTAAAGTGCTCTCCTCGGTGTGAATAATAGCGTAAGATACTGAGGGGGTGACCGCCAAACGGCTCATGATGCCCTCAGATTGATTGGACAATATTAAGCCGATACCCAATTTATTCATGCTCGCCAATGGGCTATCGAAGCTCGCTAAAAATGAGCGTGGATTGCCCTTGAAACCAATCCATTGATTGCGATAAAGGGCATTGACTGAAGCCACTCGCCGCGACCCTGCAAATGCGGGATTGAGCAACATATTGTTGTACATGTATTGCGTGTAATGCGCTTCTTGCTGCGCTTGAATTTTGTTGAAAACCCCGATGAAGAGGATTAAAAGGATGTAGTTTTTCATTTCTATGCTTAGTTATTGGGTGATTACCTCAAAACAGTAATAAAAGATTTCAATACTTCTGCCTTTGAATTGGCTTTAAAAATAAAATAATAAGTGCCATTGGGGAGCGGTGATTTGTCGAATGTGCCGGTCCAATTATTCATGTAGGGGGCGGCTTTGTAAACCAATTCACCCCACTGGCTGTATATGGCAATCGTGCTTTTATTTTGAGGGCTGGCGGCATCAAAATCTTCAATCATCAACACATCATTCAAGCCATCGCCGTTGGGTGTAATGACTTCGTTGGAGGTGAATACCTGTTTGAAAGCCTCCGCTACATTCAAAATAACAGTCGCTTTTTGACAAATATTTGGGCAAAGGTCGGTGCATATTTCGTAAGAAAAATTGTCCGTGCCCTTGAATCCTGTGGTGGGGGTGTAGGTGATAGCTCCGTCATTTTTAAGCGTGACAGCTCCATTTTTTTTGTTATCTTTTATTTTTATAGTAAAATTGACATTATTTAAGAGAATATCATTTTTCAAAACATTTTCCAAAAGCGTCCCATCGAAGGCGACGACGAAGGAATCATTCAATATTTTAGGAGCATTATTCACACTGACCGTCACAGTGTCTTTTATCACACATTTATTGTTGAAAGTGGCGGTAACGCTATACTGTCCTTTTTGATTCGTAGAAATAATAGGCAGCGTGATGGAGCTGCTATTGGCGGTAAAATTATCGGGACCTTTCCAAGCATAAACCACATCTGTAATGGCTCTTGCTTGTAGATTAATGGTCTCATTGATGCAAGCTGAAACATTATCCACCGCTATTAATTGAACGGGCGATACATTGATTTCAAATTTGCAAGAAGATTTTTTACCAGTATAATCCACGGCTTCCAATGTTAAGGCATTCACACCTTTTGGAAATATACTCCCGCTGGTCAACCCCTCAGTTTGTTGGACAGTTGGGATGCCACAATCATCTTTGGCTTTGGGTAAATTGAAGCCCAATTGAACGCCATTGCAATTATCAGCGAGCGAACTTTGGAGTATAAATTTACTCGGATCGCTGAGAATAGTGCCCACCGACGATACCTCAATATTGGCAGGGCAAGTGATAACAGGCGGTGCTTTATCGTCGCAAAGGGTAATTGTGATAGGGATATAGGCTTGGCTACACGCGCCCGCTTTGTCGCATACAATCACACACAAGGCATCATTGTAAAAATTGGGAAAATTGGTTTTATAAGTAATACAAACGTTCCCATTTTCAACTTTTATAGTCGCAATGCCTTTTGGAACATCGCAAAATGAGGCTGTATGAATGTCATTGGCATCCGCATCATTAATTAAAAAACATTGAATAATGGCTGAATCCGCAGGCACTGTGATAGGGTTGACAACCATGACAGGCGCGTCATTGATAGCCATCACATTGATAGGCATTTTAATCGTATCGCATAAGCCGCCTCTATCGCAAACCAATAAACAAATGGTATCTAAACCATTAAAATCTTTATAAGCGGTGTATTCAATGCACAACTGATTATTGTTAATTGAAGGAGTAATTAAGCCTTTTGGCAAATTGCAAAGGCGAATATTGAAGACATCGCCTAAATCATTGTCGTTGATGATGCCGCAGAAATTGACAGGCGTATCTTCCATAATTAACGGGGCGGTGATACTCACTTTGGGGGCATCATTGACCGGTTTTACGGTAATAATGATAGTCGCTGTTACGCAAGCACCGCTCAAATCGCAGACTTGATAATGCGCGCTATCAATGCCATTAAAATTGGGTCTGGGTGTATAAACATAAGTCCCATTGGGCGACATTTGAAGGGTGCCATTGGCTGGATTATCTATTAAAACAAAACTATTTGGATTTAAATTACCATCAGCATCATTGGCATTTGACCCGACATAACCATTGTACGATGAGTCCTCAAATACTGAGGGGGTGGCGTTTGAAAGGGTCGGCGCATCATTCACAGGATTGACTGTGAAAATAATGGTTGCCGTCGTGCATAAACCTGTGAAGTCGCAGACTTGATAATGCACACTGTCGATGCCATTAAAATTCGGTTTGGGTGTATAAATGTATGTGCCATTCGGGCTTATTGTCATTGTCCCATTTTTAGGATTATCTGTTAAAATAAAGCTATTTGGATTCAAATTGCCATCAATATCAAACGAATTGGGCAAAACACTCCCTGTCGCTGGCACATCCTCTTGTACTGAGGGGGTCGCATTCGAGAGGGTAGGGGCATCATTCACAGGGTTGACATTGATAATAATTGTTGCTGAAGTACAGGCTTTTGTTGAATCGCACACCCTATAATGTACGCTGTCAATGCCATTGAAATTAGGCTTAGGCGTGTAAATATAAGTGCCGTTTGGATTCATATTAATAGTCCCATTTTGAGGATTATCAATGACAGCGAAACTATTTGGATTCAAATTGCCGTCTGCATCACTCGCATTAGACCCTACATAACCATTGTATGATGAGTCCTCGTTGACTGAAGGGGTGGCATTTGAAAGGGTCGGCGCATCATTTATTGAACTAATACTGAAAACAATTGAGGCTGTTGTACAAACCCCTGTCAAGTCGCAGACTTGGTAGCGCACACTGTCTTGACCTGAAAAATTAAGCGTCGGTGTATAAATAAATGTCCCATTTGGATTCATGACAATAGTGCCATGAAGGGGATTATTCAAAACGGCGAAGCTATTTGGATTTAAATTGCCATCAATATCGCTCGCATTGGGTAATACATTGGAGGAAAATGGTAAATCTTCATCCAATGCAAAAGTGCCATTGAGAAGGGTGGGCGCATCGTTGACAGGCGTGATGGTGAAAATAATAGTCGCCGCTGAACAAGCCCCACTCAAATCACAAACTTTATAATGCACACTGTCCACGCCATTAAAATTAGGCTTGGGTGTATAGGTATAAGTGCCGTTTGGATTCATGGTGATAGTGCCACGTTGCGGGCTATCCGTTAATGCAAAACTATTTGGATTTAAATTGCCATCTACATCAGATGCATTGGGCGATACACTGGCTGTCAAAGGCGCATCTTCTTGTAAACTCGGCGTCGAATTGGTTAAAGTAGGTGCATCATTGACGGGCGATATATTGAAAATTAAAGTGGATGTCGTGCATAAATTTGTTGAATCACAGACTTTATAATGCACACTGTCCACGCCCGTAAAATTAGGTTTAGGTGTATAAATAAATGTTCCGTTTGGATTCATGACAATAGTGCCATTTTTAGGTAAATCTGTTGCAGCAAAGCTATTTGGATTCAAATTACCATCTGTATCGCTTGCATTGGGCGCAACATTGCCCGTTACGGGCGTATCTTCTTGACCAGATGGCGACATATTGCTGAGAGTCGGCGCATCATTAACGGCATTGATTGTTAAAATAATGGTCGCAGAGGCACACGCTCCTGCCACATCGCATACTCGATAGTGGACGCTATCTTTTCCATTAAAATTAGGATTGGGTGTATAAATATAAGTGCCATTCGGATTCATTACCAAAGTGCCATTGATTGGATTATCCAAAACAACAAAACTGTTGGGGTTCAAATTGCCATCTACATCATTTGCATTGGTCAATACGCTGGCAGTCAAAGGCGTGTCCTCCTGTACTGAGGGGGTCGCATTTGTGAGCGTCGGCGCATCATTAATGGGTGTGACTGTAAAAATCAAAGTAGCCGTATCACATGCTCCACTCAAATCACAAACCTTAAAATGCACACTGTCAATACCATTAAAATTGGGTTTAGGAGTGTAAGTATATGCACCACTCGGACTCATTGAAACACTACCATGCAAAGGCGTATCCGTTAAAACAAAACTATTATTATCTAAATTAGGATCAACATCGCTGGCATTCGGTACTACGTTTCCAGACAGCGGAATATCCTCTTGTACTGAGGGGGTGCTGTTGGTTAAGATAGGCGGATCGTTGACAGGATTGACCGTAAAAATCATGGTGGCAATAGTGCAAGCCCCTGTTAAATCGCAGGCTTTATAATGCACGCTATCAATGCCATTGAAATTAAGTTTGGGTGTATAAGTAAATGTGCCATTTGGATTCATCACAATAGTACCATTTTTAGGACTATCCGTTACACCAAAACCATTTGGATTTAAATTATTATCAGCATCAGAAGCATTGGATGCGACACTGCCTGAGAGCGGAATGTCCTCCTGTACTGAGGGGGTGGCATTTGTCAAAGTAGGTGGTTGATTGGGCGCAATGGTGACGGTAAAAATAATGGTAGCCGTAGCACAAAGACCCCCTAAATCGCAAGCCTTAAAATGTACGCTATCAATGCCGCTGAAATTAGGCGTTGGCGTATAAATATAAGTACCATTTGCATTCATTTTAATTGTACCACGCAAAGGGTTATCCGTTGTAGAAAAACCATTTGGATTCAAATTGCCATCAATATCACTGGCATTTGAGACAACACTCCCTGAAAAAACCGAGTTTCCAGTGACATTTTGAAGGCTATTAGTGGCTTTTGGGGCATTATTAGGTCCAATAGTTTTGCTGGCAGTCGATGTACACCCACTGCTATTTGTCACAGTCACCGTGAAAGTACCTGGCGTATTGACTGATATAGCCGCCGTTTTATCCCCTGTACTCCAAGCATATTTAGAGCCGCCCGAAGCCGTGAGAGTAGCAAAACCACCTGAGTTGACATTGCTTTCTCCAACTGTGGAAATACTGGCTATTGGTTTGGGATTCACAGTAATTGTTGCGCTACCTGTAGAAACACAGCCGCCCGAATCTATGATGGTAACGGAATAAGTACCCGCCGCTGTTTTTGTAATTGAAGCCGTTTTTTCACCTGTATTCCAGCTAAAAAAAGCACCGTTGGAGGTGGACAAAATGACACTATCGCCAGCACATAAAGCTGTTGAACTAATAACATTGATAGCCACCACGCCATCAGGCACTCTAAAAGTGATGATATTGGATTCAACTCTACAACTCGGCGTATTTAATTTACCAACTTCGGCAACCAATAATTTATATTTCCGACCATTCAAAGTCGAATCTGAAATGAATGTATAATTGAGCGTTGTTTGACCCACTATATTGCGCCAAGTTCTGCCGCTGTCTATACTTTCCTGCCATTGATACTCAGGCACTTTTATATATCCTGCCGTCACATCTGTTTTCAAGGTCACTGTTTTTCCTTTGCAAGCCGTCCCTTGTCCGGTCGTTGCATCAAATGAACCGCCTAACATGATGGTAATAACAGGCGGACCACAATATGCGAATTGAATATCATCAATCGCCAAATCATTGCCATTGGTGCCTCCTTTTGTATTATTTCTCAATACAATATATAGGTTAGGATTCGTTGGCGTATAAAAAGTAAAACCATATTGAACCCAATTTCCATAAGGCACATCGGATGTGCCTTTGATAGCCAACAATGAATCCGTTGCGGCATCCCTTATTTCTAAAGTCACATTGGGTTTTTCAGGTTTATTGGAAATGTTTTTAATCCAAGCTGAAAACTGGTATTTTAAATTTGAACACAAACCACTCACGGGCAATCTAAAACATTCTTTCGGTGTATTGTCTGCATTAATCACCATCAATCGCCCTTGCGCACCGTCTCCACTGTGGTCACTGGTGATGGCTGCCCAACCGCCTGCTTCTGAGGCATTATTCGCTACAGCATATTGCCCATCGATGATGCCGCCTGTGGGCGAATACACGTGGGTGGTTGTCGCCCCGATTACAGCATTCGGTAAAGAAGTTCTGGCACCCACTCCAAAAGTAATATTATAAGAATTAGGAGATAAAACCCCCGTACACATGCCTGCTTCGCAATTGCTATTAAAAGAAACTGTTTGGCTATTAGAACCTGTACAGCCGTTGGAAGTAACCGTTACGGAATATGTACTGGCTTTATTTTTATGAATGGAAGCGGTCGTTTCGCCTGTGCTCCATGTGTATCGAATGCCACTCGCGGCTGTCAGTATGATGCTATCGCCTGTACACAATATCGGCGGTACATTGGTATTAATAGCGGGTTTGTAAGCAGAACAAGGCGATACAGTCACTTGAACACTACAATTATTGGTAGCATTGGGAGAAGAAACGGTCAAATTATAAGTACCAACAGGGTTTAAGCCATTGAAACTAATCGGAATTTGAATACTCGTTTGATTCGTTGACAGCGAAGTACTGGCTATTCCGCCTGAAAAACCATTGGCTGTTGTGACCACAATACTGGTTGTCCCACTCGTAATACTACCGATTTTTAAAGTGATAAAACCCGTTTGAGTTACACCGCTTAAATAAAAAGCCCCTGTGATAGTCGGTGAACTACAATCAAATGTAAAACTCGTTAGAGCCTTTCTTTCTGCAAGAGAGTCTAAGGATAAGTTGTTTTTATCAAATGAATGATTGGCTAAAAGAGAGCTGATTGAAAGCAAATAGAAACAAATTGAAATGATGTTTTTACATTTACCCCCCCTCAGTATTTTGCCCTCCAAGTGGGAAAAATAATGTGTAATAGTTAACTGCATTTTGTATTTTATCTGTTTTTAAACCCAATTGAATGGTAAAAATTTGTGTTATATTTATAATCTCAATAAAGAGTTGATGAAAAAAACAAGTAAAAATGGAGACTTGTCATTCATTATTATTATTTCAAATATTATACCAATATTATAAAAATATTTATATCAGTATTCGTAGCACGGACTTTAGTCCGCACTTCTACATGTCAACGGACTAAAGTCCGTG
>JAYTUY010000117.1:0-22836 GCA_043744275.1 Saprospiraceae bacterium | reverse complement strand
ACACTTAGACCCCAATAGTTTTGTCCTGTTTCATTCTTTATTCAACAATTTTTAAACCATAGTAGCTTTTTTCCTAATTTAACAATGTCAAGATAATTCGTAAATTTTAACACTTCAAACAGAATATTGGAACAAAAAATAAAAAAAGTCGTTATTTTGGGAAAAAATTGACAATAATTTATCACTTTTAGCTTCAAAAAAGAACATCATGACAACATTAACATCCATTTTATTCGTTATCGGTTTTGGTCTTGTAGGCTACTGGATTTATACCCAAGTTAGAAAATACTACAGCAATCGAAACTGATATTCAACTCATTTTTAATAAAAATAAATCTTTTATGACTGTTCCCGAATTAATGTCATTTATCGTTCTGCCTATTTTGGTTTTGAGCGCAGCAGGCGTTTTATCTTATTTTATCATCAAATTTTGGCGTGAGCAAAAAAGCCAATCTAATTCACTCACTTGGCAAGGTATCCAGTTGGAGAAATCCAAATCCACGATGTCCATGCGTTTTCAAGCGTGCGAGCGGTTGATTTTATTGTGTGAACGAATCTCTATTCCCAACCTCATTATGCGCCTTCGTACTGAGGGGTCATCAGCGAATGATTTGCGTTTGGCGATGCTGATAGCGATTCAGCAGGAGTTTGAACACAACGTGACGCAGCAAATTTATGTCAGCGAAAACCTTTGGAATATACTCAGAATTGCCCGCGATAACACGGCTGAAATCATCAATATTGCGGCTGAGAAGGTAGAACCGAAAGCAGATTCTAATGCTTTAATTAATGAAATTTTTAAAATATTGACGGAACAACAAGGCGATTCATTGTCAAAAGCGCAAGGAGCCATTCGTCAAGAAGCAAACGCTCTCTTGAGTTAAAAATGCTACCCCTCAGTATTTATTAGATTTTTTACTTAATTTTGTAGCGATTTTTAAAAATAATATCTAACCAAAGAAAAATAAAATGAATATGATGAAGCGTATTTTATTACCCATTTGTGGCTTGGCGTTGATGATAGCGGTAGTTAGCTGTACAAAATCCGCTAAAATGAGCCAAACTGAGGCTAAAAAGGAAATTTCGGAAGAGGAAGCGTATAAGAGTTTCAAGAGCAACCCTGGCGATGGTAAGGCTTTTGGTGAAAAAATAGATGCCAAAAATGCTTTGGCTTATGATGACATTTTACCAAAGTTGAAAGCCTTGAAAGGTGCTGATAAAATTGAAAACGTGAAAATAAGTGGCTCTGTAGAAGCTGTTTGTAAAGCTAAAGGTTGCTGGATGAATATTAGTTCTCAAAAAGGAGAGCCTTCTATGTTTGTCAAATTTAAAGATTATGCTTTTTTTATGCCTAAAGATATTGCTGGTAAAAAAGTAGTGATGACTGGCTACGCTTTTAAAGAAGTAACAGATGTAGAATCGCTGCGTCATTTTGCTCAAGATGAAGGCAAATCGAAAGAAGATATTGCTAAAATAACGAAGCCACTTGAAGAATATAAATTCGTAGCAAGCGGTGTTTTGATATTAGAATAAAATTATCTTTCATCAAATGAAAAAAACCATTCCAATTCCGAGGGATGGTTTTTTTTATGTCACAACTATAAAAACCATCAATAAAGGCTACGCTGAATTTAATTTTACTATATTTGCAACTGTTTACTTATCAAAGAGGTAACTTTTGGTTCTAAAAACCGTTTTGGCACTTGTATTGATTATTAAAAATTGTTAAGTATTGTTTTTTAAATTAAAATTTTCATAATAGTATTTTAATCAGCAATCCTTTTCAATAAACAATATTCAATCAAAAAAACAGCAAATTGAAGTGGTAGCAGTTTCCGAAATAGTCAATGGCATAGAACAAAAAGTATGGCTTTTAGTGAATAAATTAGCGGCGCTTGAACGAGACAATGCCGAGTTAATAGAAAAAAATCAAGCGTTATTAGAACATAATCGTACTTTACAAGCAGATTTGTTGCTGACGAAAAGTGAGATAAGCCAACTCACTCAGCAAACGAAAACGCAGAATGGAGAAGAAGAGGAAAGCAAAGAGGCGCGAGAGCGAAAACATCATTTGAGAAAAGAAATTGACCAATACATTGTAGAAATTGATCAGTGTATTGAGTGGTTGCAAAATTCTTGATAAATTATGGACGGAACGACTAATATTACCGTATTGATTGCCGGTCGCCCGTATCCTTTAAAAATAAAGGATGGTGACGAACCTGTTATTCGCCGTATTGTCAAGGAAGTAAACGATAAAATTGCCCTTTTTCAAAACACATATCCCCGTAAAGATCGTCAGGACTGGCTCGCCATGGTACTGTTGACATATGCGGTGGATGTGCATAAAGCGCAAGCACTGACAACAGCACTCGACCCGCAACTCGCCGACAAACTCTCTCAAATTGATGACCTGCTCTCTAAAGCTGTGGAAGGTCATTAAACCCTTTTTCATCTTGCTAATTTGCCTTCCTGTTGGGATTATCCCCTCAGTCATGCCTTAGGCTTGATGGAGCGAAACACACCATATTTTACTGTATTTTAAATAAAAATAAACTGTAATTTTTAACATTATTCATTATTAAAACATAAAAATCATCCATTAATGCAATGAATACAATATTGGGATTAGTATTAGGCTTTTTAGGTGGTGGAGGTATCGGATATTTTCTGATAAAACAATTCACCGCTAAAGATGCTCAATCAAAGATAGACGAGGCAAATAGAACTGCCGACCTGACACTGCAAGAAGCCAAATTGACTGTTAAACGCTTAACGGGCGAAGCTGAAAGCAAGGCTGAAAATTTGGTGTCAAAAGCTGAGTTGAAAAACGAGCAAATAAAAAACCAAAAAATTCAAGAAGCACGTGAGAAATTCAATCAATTTAAAGCAGAATTTGAAACACATAAAGCCAAACAATTGGTTGACATGAAAGACCGTGAGGTCGAAGTGGTGGCTAAAGAAGTTGAATTCAAAGGGCTTCAGACCGCACATCAAAAAGAAATAGATGAGTTCAAAAAGCAATTGCTTGATTTGGAGCAGCGCGAAGTAGAATTAGAAAGTATTCGTGAAAATCTCAATAAGCAACTCACTATTGTTTCCAAAAGAAAAGAAGAGTTGGATGCTGCTAACGAATTGAGAATCAAGGAGTTAGAGCGTGTAGGGCAATTGACTGAACAAGAAGCCAAAGATCAGCTTCTCGAAGCAGTGCGTGGCAAAGCGGAAAATGAATCCATGATAATCATGAAAGAAGCTATTTCGCAAGCCCAATTAAATGCTAATAAAGAAGCTAAAAAGATAGTGATTCAATCCATTCAGCGCATGAGTGCTGAGTTTGCAATTGAAAATACGGTATCCGTTTTCAATATTGATAGCGATGAATTGAAAGGTCAAATCATCGGTCGTGAAGGGCGCAATATTCGGGCATTAGAAGCGGCTACGGGCGCAGAAATTATTGTTGATGATACACCTGAAGCCATTGTTATTTCTTCTTTCGATCCAGTTCGTAGGGAAATAGCTCGTTTGGCTTTGAAAAAATTGGTGACAGACGGTCGTATTCACCCCGCTCGTATTGAAGAAGTAGTGGCTAAAACGAAGAAGCAACTCGAAGAACAAATCGTTGAAATAGGTGAAAGGACAGTTATTGACCTCGATATTCATGGTTTGCCGGCAGAGTTGGTTCGGATGGTGGGTCGTATGCGCTATCGCTCGTCTTACGGTCAGAACTTGTTGAAGCACTCTATCGAAACGGCTAACCTTTGCGGATTGATGGCTGCTGAATTAGGCATGTCGCAAAAGCAAATCAAACTTGCTAAACGGGCTGGTTTACTCCACGATATTGGAAAAGTGCCTGATGAAGAAACAGAGTTATCTCATGCTCTTTTGGGCATGAAATTGACTGAAAAGTACAACGAACATCCCGCTGTTATCAATGCTGTTGGAGCGCATCACGATGAAATAGAGATGAATTCTATTATTTCGCCGATTGTTCAAGCCTGTGATGCTATCTCAGGAGCACGCCCAGGTGCCCGTCGCGAGATACTTGAAAGTTATTTGAAACGCATCAATGAGTTGGAAGATATTGCTCTTTCTTATGAAGGTGTTCAGAAAGCTTATGCGATGCAAGCAGGTCGTGAGTTGCGTGTGATAGTAGAAAGTGAAAAAGTCACGGATGCTTTTGCTGATGATTTGTCGTTCATGATTTCGCAAAAGATTCAAGATACTATGCAGTATCCAGGTCAAATCAAAGTGACTGTAATTCGTGAAAAACGGGCTATTTCTTTTGCAAGATAAATTATAGGTTGAAATTTAAATATAATCAAAACGTCGTTGTAATTTTTTACAACGACGTTTTTTTATGCTCAAAAACGTTGATATACTGAGGGGGTAACAAAAAAGCTCCGCTATTCAAAATGAATAGCAGAGCTTTTTATATTAAATTTTTTTAGAAAATTCTTTTATGCTGCGTCAACAGCTACAACAGGAGTAGTCACCATTGTCACTTGCCCCATGCAGCCAAATCCGCCACTTCTTTTTTTACTGCCTTTTTTTATAGACGACCGACTTGTACTTTTATTGCTACCACCGCATCTGCCGGATTTGCCGCCCCGAATCATCATTATATCCGCTGCTACTAATTGGTTAATGTTACTTTCTTTTAAATCTGATAAGCTAAATTTTGAATTAAACATAAATTGTAAATTTTGATTAGTTAAAAAATAAGTTAAAAATATGTGTGAACAATCTGCTATTTTTTTTCGTGCAGATGCATTAGAATGTTCACATACTATGCCACAAGTGCTCAAAAATCCTTTCAAAATAATTTTTACCCCAAAAATGGTATAAACGTGACTACCTTTTTTTATAATGTTCAACCAATAATTATTGAAAAGTGGGCTTATTTTAAATTGAATTACATTTTTTTAAATAATAATGATACTCTAATTTTGGTATTTTTTAAAAACAAATGTCAATAATACTTGACAAAATGTATATTAAAACATACTTTTGTCAAGTATTATTGATAAATAATTATATCAAATCATGAAAACAAAATTTTTATTTTTGAGCCGCTGTAAAAAATAGACTAATTCATGCTTTACCGTATTTCATTTTAGGAGTCATAAAGCTGAAATGCAGTGACAGTTTTGTAATGGAAAGAAAACAATAGAGAAAAACATTATGAAGAATACGCTCAAAGTAGAACGCGCCATAAAAAATATCACTCAAGCTGAATTAGCAGATTTGGTGAAAGTATCGAGGCAAAACATCAATGCTGTGGAAACAGGCAAATATGTACCTTCTACGGTATTAGCCTTGAGAATTGCCTTAGTTTTTGGCAAAAAGGTAGAAGACATTTTTATATTAGAAGAAACAGATTGAAAATTAAAAATAAAATTTAATTTTGATTGAACTTTCAAATTTTCCGAAGGAGTTTCTTCTTAACAACTTACAAATCTCAATTCTCAATTAATAAAAATGACTCTTCAAGATTTTTTTAAATTATTAGGCGAAAATCCATCCTATGTATTGATGTACTTTGGAGTGATTCCTTTTACAGCACTTTTAGCTGGCTTCATGGGGCAAGGTGAAGGGCATATTTCACCTTGGAAATACCTTTATTCCGTACTCATTTACTTGGTGTGCGTGCCGGGCATCTTTGCATTCACGCTCAATGTCTATCTGTTTTTATTTGAAAGACGCAGTGTGTTGGAGTCGGATATTTATACTCAAATTTTGCCCATTATTTCTATGGTAGCCACGTTACTCATCATCCGAAAAAACGTCTCATACAAAGACATTCCAGGTTTCGACAAACTATCGGGCTTGGTGATGATGGTATTGGCAACTTTTGCTTTTATGTGGCTCTTGGATAAGACGCATATATATGTGATATCTTACCTCCCTTTTTGGCAAGCCATTCTTATTTTCATCGCTTTATTTTTAGTGATTCGCTTTGGTTGGTCAAGGTTAATACATTCGACTGATACCCCTCAGTATCCACGCGATTATGGGTCAGGGCAGTAGGAATTTTAAGATAAAATTTTTGTAATTATTATATTTTCAGCATTTTATGCATTTTGATTTAAATTAATTCATTAATTATTAAACTTAAAAAAAATGAACCGTTCTGGATTAAATATGAGACTGATTTTGATGGTAGGCATTATAGGCTTTTCAGTCATCTCATTTTATATGAAATCATCTGTCAATCCCATCACAGGCGAAAAACAACGCGTCAGTCTGACCCCTGAAGAGGAGGTGGCAATGGGTTTGCAAAGTGCTCCACAAATGGCTGCCGAATTCGGCGGAGAATATCAAGACCTGAAAGTGCAAACGGCTATCAAGCAAATTGGTGCAAAATTGATTGCAAAATCTAATTTGACTGAAACGCCTTATAGTTTCGATTTTCACGTACTCGCTGACCCCGAAACCGTGAATGCATTTGCCTTGCCTGGTGGACAAATTTTTATAACAGTCGGGCTATTAAAACGCCTTGAAAATGAACATCAGATAGCTGGTGTTTTGGGGCATGAAATCGGGCATGTTGTCAATCGACATTCAGCAGAGCACATGGCGCAGCAAGGTTTATTGCAAGGCATTGCTCAAGGCGTATTGGTCGGTACTTCTGATGGCGGCATGTCGTCAGGACAAATTGCATCAGTAGTCGCTAATATGGTTTCGATGAAATATGGTCGAGACGATGAGTTGGAAAGCGATAAATATGGTTTAGGATATATGGTTAATTGCGGCTACCAACCCGAGCAAATGATTCGAGTCATGGAAATCCTCAACGAAGCCAGCGGAGGGAAACAACAGAGCGAATTCACCAGTTCGCACCCAAGCCCTGAGAATCGAATTGCAAAAATCAAGGAAGAAATCGCTCGGATGAAAGGTCAATAAATTTTTATCAGAATTTTAACTCCTCAGCGCCGATATACTGAGGGGATGCGATGGGACACTGATTTTGCTGATGCGACTGATTTTTTTGATTTCTACATGAAAAAAATCAGATGGAATCAGTCGCATCAGCCAAATCAGTGTCCCATCGCACCTAAAATCACCTAATAATTTTCCTCAAAATCTTCTCCGCCGCCTTCCGCCCTGTCTCCGCACCGCCATTCATAAAACCCCAAAAATCAGCACTGCAATGCTCACCTGCAAAATGCAGATTGCGAACAGATTCCGCAGCTTTACCTGATAAAGTCGTGTATTGACCAATGCCAAAACTGGAATAAGACGCCTTCACAAATGGATTATTTGCCCAATTCGCTAATTCTGTTTTCATCGTAAAATTATCTTTTGCACCTTTAAATGCAGCATCTAAAATGGATAAATAATGCTCGCTCATCGCATTTTCAGAACCGCGCACTGCATTTTTAGCATCTGCACCGCCAAGGAAAACGGTGTAAGTGCCGACCCCTTTATTACCCGTTTGCTGTTGCGTACTATCCCAACCATTGTGGATATCATTGTTGAAAAGATAGCCTTGATAATTGGATTGCCGCCATACACGCTCTTTAAATTCCATGATAAATTTTGTATTAGAGCCATAAGCTAACTCGTTGATTACCAATTGTTTAGACGCTGGCAATGTCATGTCAAAATAGACCCCCCTCAGTATGGTGAACGGAATGCAAAGGATAACAGCATCAAACGTTTCTTCTTCGATTTTACCATTGTTTTCAAAGGTCAAAGTCAATGAGCGATTGGCTTTTTCTTTGATGGCAATTAAGCGATGTTCGAGTTTTATTTGATTGTTCAGCTTTTCAGCCAACCCCTCAGTAATTTGTTGATTGCCGCCTCTAATTTTATAGCGTTCGTCGCTCTCTCCAAAGAATTTGACATCATTATTTTTTTTATCGGCATCCAAAACTTCAATCAAATTAATACTCGAAATATCATAACTTTCAAGCCCTTGCTCGCCGAGATAAACACTATACAAACCGTTTTTCATCCAACGCGATAGGGGCATATTTTCCACATATTCCATCATGGATTGATGGTCTAAAGCCTTCGCCCTCGCCGTTTGATAGTTGTCGCCCAAAGCATTTCTATCGGCAATCATGGGTTTGATAATTTGAGAAATTTCCCCTACCACCTCTTTCAAAGTGCGGTGTTGTCCATCGAGATAAAAAGCGTCTTTGATGCCGAATGTATCTTCATTCACGTCTATCCGATTGTCCCATAAACCGAGCATTTGAGCTAAACGAATCATATCAGTGTTGACGGTGTCAATAAATTCAGCCCCTATTTCAGTTGTGAGTGTACCATTTCCGAAGATTTTAGCAGATTTAATTCTGCCACCTACGCGTTTGTCAGCTTCAAAAAGCGTGGCTTTGATGCCATTTTTTTTCAAGTAAAAACCGGCTGTTAAGCCTGCAATACCTGCCCCGACAATAGCAATTTTGGGGTTCAATTTTTCAGAAAATACCCCCTCAGTATTTTCTAAAAAATGCCCTATTCCAAGTGTTGATAAACCTAAAACAGCGGAATTTTTCAAAAAATCTCTACGATTTAAAGCTATTTTTTCGTTTTTTTCAATTAAATCATCATAGTTCAGATGGGGATTTTGATGGAGTTGTTGAGCAATTTGGAAAGCGGTTTTGAGCGATTGAAAAATGGGATGTCGTGTTGTTTTCATATTTTTTAGTTTTAATTATTACAAAGATACTGAGGGGTCTGGAGTTTGTCAATTATTACGCAACTTGCTGCAAGTTTTTATTCAAAAAAACAAATAAAATTTTGCGATAAATCAATCAAAATACTTGTTACCTAACTCCACGAAGACTTCGATTATTTTTTTAACTTTGCTTGAAATTAAAATTATTTATTTTTATAAAATACTCATAACCAATTCTATAAATCATCAACAGATAGTGCAAGATAATTACAGACATAAAGGACTTCGTAGGCAACTCATTGAAGAAATTCGAGCAAAAGGAATAAAAGATGAACGGGTTTTAACGGCAATGGGTACGCTCCCTCGCCATTATTTCCTCGATAAAGCCTTCGAGGAATGGGCTTATACCGACAAGCCGTTTCCAATCGGCAATGAGCAAACGATTTCTCAACCCTTCACTGTGGCGTATATGACCAGCCTTTTAGATGTTCAAAAAAATGATAGGATATTGGAGATTGGGACAGGCTCAGGCTATCAAGCCGCCATATTAATGATGATGGGCGCACGAGTTTATACTGTCGAAAGGCAAGAGGAATTGCATAAAAATGCCAAAGAGCTTTTGAAAAAATTGGGCTTAAATAATATCCGTTGTTTTTTCAGCGACGGCACGATTGGGCTACCTGAGTATGCCCCTTACGATAAAATTATCGTGACCGCTGGCATCCCCTCAGTACCCGATAGTTTGAGGCAACAATTGACCATAGGCGGCGTTATGGTAATCCCTGTCGGCGGTGAGGAAGGGCAGCGAATGCAGCATATAGAACGTATAGATGAAACTCAATACAAGGTGACCGAGCTTGAGAAATTCAGATTTGTACCGTTTTTAAGTGGTGTAAATAAAAAAAACTGAACATAACAAGTTAAACGTAGAGAGATTCAATATTTTAGTTCTCAATTTTCAATTTTCAATTCTCAATTCTCAATTTTTAACTATCTTTGCGCTCTTATGAAAAAAAGTGTATTAATATTAGCAATTTTAAGTGTTTTCAGCTTGATGATGACCTCTTGTAAAGGCGAATTTGAGAAAATTCGGGCAAGCGGCGATGTCAATCTTTTATTGAAAAAAGGTTTGGAATATTACGATAAAGGCGAATATCAGAAAGCGCAAACGCTTTTTGAATTGGTGATGCCGAGTATAAAAGGTCGCCCTGAGTTGGAAAGTGTCTCTTATAAATATTCTTATACGCATTATTATTTGCGCACTTATACTACAGCGGCTTATTATTTCAAAAATTTCGCTATCACTTTCGCCAACTCGCCTTTGCGCGAAGAAGCGGAATATATGGCAGCCTATTCCGAATATAAAGAATCGCCAAACTATAAACTCGATCAGCAAAGTACGCAAAAAGCGATTGATGGTTTTCAATCTTTTGTGAATAACTTTCCAGATAGTAAGCGCGTAAAAGATTGTAACAAATTGATGGACGAATTGCGTAAAAAACAAGAACACAAAGCCATCGAAGAAGGAGATTTATACTTCAAAATTGAGGAATATCAAGCAGCTATTACCGTTTTTGAGAATCTTTTGAAAGATTTCCCTGAAACAAGTGAAGCAGAACAAGTGCGTTTTTCGATATTAAAATCAGCTTATTTATTGGCTGAAAACTCTATTTATGAAAAACAACTGGAGCGTTTCAAGATTGTGGTTGATAAATATACCGACTTGAACGATAAGTTTCCAAAAACGCGTTTTAGAAAAGAAGCTGAAGTTTATTTAAAAAATTCTAATAAAAAAATTCAAGAATTTAGCCATGTCAGACATCAAATCCAAAGTGCAAAGTCTTGACCCTAATGTTACAGCGCGTGACGTTTTAGGGCTTGTCAAAGACACCGATAATATTTATGAAACGCTGTGTGTCGTCACTAAGCGGGCGAAGCAACTTTCTGTAGATTTGAAACATGAATTGAATCAAAAGCTACAAGAGTTTTCTTCAACAACCGAAGCCATAGAGGAAATTCAAGAGAATAAAGAGCAAATCGAAATCTCTAAATTTTACGAACGTCTTCCAAACCCTTCAGTCATTGCGTTGGATGAGTTTCAAAAAAATGAAATTCACTACCGCTATCCAGCTGAAGAAAGAAAGAAGAAATAGCTATTTTTTAGTTATTGGTTATTGGTTATTAGTTATTGGTTTTGAAAAATAACCAATAATTAATAACCAATAACCAATAACTTACTATCCAATGAAAGGGAAAAAAATTATCCTCGCTGTCACGGGCAGCATTGCAGCATACAAATCCGCTTTTTTAACACGCCTACTCATCAAAGCGGGTGCAGAAGTTCAAGTCTTGATGACGGACGCTGCCAAGCATTTTATCACGCCGCTCACCCTTTCCACGCTTTCCAAAAAGCCTGTTTTTACCGAAATTATTTCCGAAGAAAGTTGGAACAGCCACGTCGAACTCGGCTTGTGGGCTGATGCAATGGTCGTTGCGCCATGCACAGCTACTACGCTCTCGAAATTGGCGAACGGCATGAGCGATAATATCTTGACAGCAACTTATCTCTCAGCCCGCTGCCCTATATTTATTGCTCCAGCAATGGATTTGGACATGTGGACACACCCAGCAACTGTCAGAAACCTCGATTTACTGAGGGGGTATGGTTGTCATTTGATTCCTGTTGGGCATGGCGAATTGGCGAGTGGCTTGGTGGGTGATGGGCGCATGGCAGAACCTGAGGAGATTATTATGTTTCTCAATCATTTTTTCAATAAAAAAGAAGATTTAAAAGGTAAAAAAATACTCGTCACAGCGGGACCTACATACGAAGCCCTCGACCCTGTGCGTTTTATCGGCAATCGGTCAAGTGGAAAAATGGGTGTGGCAATAGCGGTTGAATTGGCTGAAAGAGGCGCAGAGGTGATTCTCGTTTTAGGACCGTCTAAACTTCAAGCAGAACACCCCTCAGTATTGACGCTCAAAGTGGAGTCGGCGCAGCAAATGTACGATGCAGCAACAGCGCATTTTTCAGAATGCGATGCGGCTATCCTCGCAGCAGCCGTTGCAGATTATCGCCCGAAGCACGTTTCGGATATTAAAATCAAGAAGAAAGAAGGCGATATGACCATCGAATTGGAGAAAACGCTTGATATTGCAGCAGCCCTCGGCACTCAAAAACAAGCGCACCAAAAACTCGTTGGTTTTGCGCTTGAAACAAATAGTGAGATGGAAAATGCTCTCTCTAAATTAAAAAGAAAAAATTTAGATTTCATTGTCTTAAATTCGTTGCGCGATGCAGGCGCAGGATTCAGCCACGAGACCAATAAAATAAGCATCATTTTTAGTGAAAACAACGTAAAAGAATTTGATTTGAAAAATAAAAATGATGTGGCGAAGGATATTGTGAATGAATTGGTGCAATTGTTTTATAGGTTTTACTCTAAATAAACGAAATGCCTTTTGCTCTATCAGATTTTAACCCAACAAATAAATTAAAAAAGAATAGCGTTTTATTACTCTTTTTATTAATTGTTCTAAGCTATTTTCCTCTTTTTTTACATTTGGACACTATGCCGTTTATGATTTGGGATGAATCTCGATTAGGCGTGAGTGCATTGGAAATGTTGAAAAATGACAATTATTTAATGGTGACTTTTGGCAATAATCCTGACTTATGGAGTGTGAAGCCACCATTAATGATATGGGTTATTTCACTCAGTTATAAAGTATTGGGGTTCAACGCTTTAGCCTTACGTTTACCTTCAGCTATATTTGCTTTATTAACAGTTATAAGCGTTTATAGATTTTGTCAAAAAGTGTTAAATAACTATTTATTAGGATTTTTTTCGGCTCTAATACTCATAACTACAAATGGCTATATTGATTATCATGTAACACGAACGGGCGATTACGATAGCTTATTAATTTTGTGTCAAACGTTATCAATTTTTTATTTTATTAGACATTATATTGAGCATAATGCGCGTTTGAAAAAAAGGCTTTTATGGGTCAGTGCCTTTTTTCTATCATTGGCATTAATAACAAAAGGTGTAGCAGGGCTTCTATTTTTACCAGCTCTTATATTGTTTTTATTTTCTGAAAATAGACTTAAAGAGTATTTCTTTTCAAAAAACACTTATATAGCATTGTTGATTGCGATTCTGCCTATCACTATATATATGTGTGTGCGAGAGTTTTATTCAAGAGGTTACTTTCAAGCGATTTGGGAAAATGAATTTTTAAATAGGTATTTATATGGCGATGGCGATGATAGAATTATCCATTTGACGTTCATAGACAAATTAGAATATTACGTAGGCAAGCTCTTTAATTCGGATATGAATCCTTGGTTTTATCTACTGCCTATCGGAATTATGGCATCTTTTAAAGAAAAGAATCTATCTGATTTCAAGGTTTATAAACTATTTCTCATCTCAGTTTTTGTATTTTTAATCATCATTACTTTCTCTAATTCAAAGAAAGAATGGTATGAAGCACCCATTTATCCTATTTTATCTATTTTAGTGGGGAAAGGTGTTTTTTATATTTTTAATGAATTATTTCAAATTTTGAATGATTTTTCAAGTAAAATACTTCAAATTATTATCGGATTTCTACTATTGTGCTTTCTTTTTATGCCATATTTTCGCATGGTAGATAAATTTAATTTTACAGAGGATAATCAATTTGATTGGGAAAAACGAGTAGCCAGTCAATTTATGTTGAAATCTGAAAAGTATTTGCCTTTTTGCATCATGAGTAAAGAATATAATGCCTCTATTGATTTGTCAAGAAGTATTTTAGAGGGAAAAGGAAATAATAACGTAGCTATGCTATCAATTTATGCCCCTACATTTCAAAATCTAATAAAAACAGGTGATAGAATGATGATTTGCGAAAAGGAAGAAATTGATTCTGTCAAAAAGTATTTTAATTATAGAATTATTGAAGAATTTAGAACTTGTAAATTAGTTGAAATAGAAAAAAAATACACTACCCCTCAGTAATTTACCTTATAAAATACATAATTTCAAAAAGAAAATGATAAAAAAGAGACTTCTTTATGCGTTTATTCCCTTTCTCCTTTTAGCCTCGTCAATGACTGCTCAGGAGTTCAATTTTACAATTAAAGTCGCTACCAACCCTTCGCAAGGACGTATTGCTGACCCAAAAGTTTTCACAAGCCTTGAAACGGCTTTGAAGGAATTAATCAATAATACCAAGTGGACTGATGATGTTTTTGAGCAAAATGAACGACTGACAGGTTCTATTCAATTAACTATCAAAAACGAAATTAGCACAACGGCATTTTCGGGCGAATTAGCCATTCAAGCCTCACGCCCTGTTTATGGAACTGATTTCACCACTCCGATTTTTACACATTTGGATAGAACGGTTCAGTTCAGTTACGAGCAATTTCAACCCTTACAATTTGCCAAAAATTCATTTGGCGATAATTTAACGGCTACGATTGCTTATTATGTCAATGTAATATTGGCGATGAATTACGATTCGTTTGCGCCACAAGGCGGTGAGCAATTTTGGCAACAAGCGCAGGATATTTACAACACCGTACCATCGTCTGCTAAAAGTGAATGGCAGGGTAAAGAATTAGGCAATAAAGAGCGGTATTGGTTTGTTGAAAACTTTTTAAGCCCGCGTATGAAAAATATTCGCCAAGGCATTTATGAATACCATCGCTTGGGTTTGGATGTGGCTTCAACGGATGTGAATCGGTGCAAAGCAGCCATTATGCAATGTTTGGAGCGCGTAGATGAAGCACATCAGGCGTATCCAAATACGCTCGCGGTGCGGTCGTTTACGGTAACAAAGGCAGATGAAATGATTAATATTTTAAAAAATGGAACGGAAGATCAGAAAGCCCGATTTATGCAAATCATGACGCGCATCGATCCTGCTAATTCAAGTAAATATATTCAAGTCAATCGCTGACAGCGTAAAAATACTGAGGGGTAGCACCCTAAAAATTTCCGCAAGTTTGTAACTTGCGGAAATTTTTTTGAGTATAAATTTAAATATAAAACAATGAAAATATTTTGCATCGGTCGCAATTACCTCGAACACGCTAAGGAACTGAATAATGCAGTACCTACCAAACCGCTTATTTTTATGAAGCCGCCAACGGCTTTGCTTTTAGATAATAAGCCATTTTATTATCCTGAATTCACTAAAAATTTGCATCATGAGGTAGAGGTTGTTTTGAAAATCTCTAAAAATGGTAAAGCAATTCAGCCTGAATTTGCCCATCGGTATTACGATAAAATAGGCTTGGGCATTGACTTCACCGCCCGCGATGTACAAGACGATCTCAAAGCCAAAGGGCAGCCGTGGGAAATAGCGAAGGGTTTTGACAACTCCGCTGTGTTGAGTAATTTTGTCGATTTAAAAGATTTTGACAAGACTAATATTTCATTTCAACTTCATAAAAATGGCGAAATAGTTCAAAAAGGCACAACTAAAGATTTGATTTTTAGTTTTGATACCGTAGTGAGTTATATTTCTCAATTTTTTACGCTGCAACAAGGGGATTTGATTTATACAGGCACGCCCGAAGGCGTAGGCGCAGTCAAAATCGGCGACAAACTCGAAGGGTTTTTAGAAGGAAAACCGATGTTTGTGTGTGAAATTAAATAGAAACAAGGGCAATTTGATAAATTTTATATCTTTGCAAACTCTTTTTTTTTAATAAAACTTGACTATAAATTACTTTATATAAAACAATGAAAATCAGACATTTATACATATTGGCAGCGAGTATTTTCTTTTTAAATTCATGCTCAAGACCGACTGCCAATTTTATTATTAAAGATGCCGAGAAGGTTGTACCTGCAAAAGTTACTTTTCAAAACAATTCTAAAAAAGCAGATCGCTACGAATGGGATTTTGGCGACGGTAAAAAATCAGCCGATTCCTTGCCCATGCATGAATATAAAAGATCAGGCAATTATCACATCATTTTAAAAGCTTACAAAGGCAACAAAGTAAGTGTCACCAAACAACAACTCGTCGTGAACGCTCCACTCCAATGTACGGTCGAAATCGAAACTGAATTCGGCACTATGCTCGCTGTTTTATCCAGCGCAACACCTTTACACCGCGATAATTTTACTAAACTCGCTGACGAAGGTTATTATGATGATCTTATTTTTCACCGCGTCATCAGCGATTTTATGATTCAAGGCGGCGACCCTAATAGCCGCAATGCCCCCGAAGGTCAACAACTTGGCTCAGGTGGTCCAGATTATAGAATCCCTGCCGAGATGGTCGATACACTCGTGCATACGAAAGGTGCATTGGCGGCTGCACGCACCAATAATCCTAAGAAAGAATCAAGCGGTTCGCAATTTTATATCGTGCAAGGTAAAAAATGGAAAACCGAGCAACTTGATATGATTGAAGGTCAAAAAGGTATTCGCTATACGCCTGAGCAACGTAAATCGTACATGGAAGAAGGCGGAACACCACATTTGGATAAAGAATATACGGTTTTTGGACATGTTATCAAGGGCTTAGATGTGATTGATAAAATTGCAGCCGAGCAAAAAGACGGCAGCGATAGACCTTTAAAAAATATTAAAATGAAAATCAGAGTCATCAAATAACGATGACTTTTAAACGAAAGACTAACTAAAATCATGAATAAAAATAACTACATATTAGGCATCGATGTCGGTGCATCAGGCATAAAAGGAGCTGTTGTCGATTTGACAACGGGTGAGTTTATGAGCCAACGCATACGGATAGACATGCCAAATCCGAGTACGCCTGAAGCGGCTTCGGAGGTGGTGAATACTCTTGTAAAACGGCTTAATTACGAAGGTAGGATTGGCGTAGGCTTCCCCTCAGTCGTGAAAAATGGCGTAGCTTCTACGGCGGCAAATTTGGATAAAGGGTGGATAGGTTGCAATATTGAAGAAATTTTGGGTAAAGCAACAGGCTGTGAAGTTATTGTATTGAATGATGCGGATGCAGCCGGTTTGGCAGAAATGCGCTTTGGACATGGCAAAGGCGTGATGGGAACAGTGGTTTTAATTACTATCGGCACTGGCTTAGGTTCAGCCGTTTTCACGGATGGTCATTTGTTGAGAAATACAGAATTTGGACATATTTTAATGAAAAAAGGGATGATTGCAGAGCATTATGCCTCCAGTTCGGTTCAAGAACGCGAAGATTTATCGTGGAAAAAATGGGGAAAACGCTTCAATGAATATCTCGAAATGATTGAATTATATTTACAGCCCAATCTGATTATTTTAGGCGGCGGCTCAAGTAAATATTTTGACGAATACAAGCATAAATTCACCATAAAAACCCCTGTTATTCCTGCTAAAACTTTAAATAATGCGGGTATTATTGGGGCGGCGATTTATGCAGCTGATTTGCATTAAATATCCATTTCCTCCAACTTCCTCAATATATTTTGCTTGCCCTTCAAATGCTCTTCAATATCTTGCAATTCAAGTTTTAAGGCAACGATAGACAAGTGGATTTCTCTCAATGAAATAGCCAATGATAAAATCAATGACACCATACTCACTAAAAAAATATTGCGTGCAATAATCGGTCTGTTTTCAAAAATCAAAAACATACTGATAACGCATAAAAATAAAGCAAAAACACCCAACCATTGCATGTTGCGAATGAGAAAAATCCGCCGACGCAAGTTCCGAATCTGCCCAATAAGATGCTCCGTGCCTTCTTCATCAAACCGCTTTTTGAGGTTGCGAATCAAAGTAGAAATGGCTAAAAACCGATTGGTATATGCCAAAAGCAAGAGCGATATAGCAGGGAACAAAACGGCAGGGGTAGTGAGTGTAAATTCCATAATTTTATATTTAAACGAAATAAATTGGCTCAATACTGAGGGGTATAAATAATTGACTATCAACGAGTTATAAACCTATAAGGTTTTCAAAAACCTTATAGGTTTAGTTATTTATCAAAAAGTTACATCCAAAACAACTTCATCTGTACCACGTTTCACGACCACTTTAGCCGTCTCGCCTTTCTTAAATTTGCCCAACGCATCCATATAACTATACACATTTTCGATGTCCAAATCCCCTATTTTCAAAATCACATCGCCCGTTTTCAAACCCGCTTTGGCAGCAGGTTTCCCCTCAGTCACGCCATCAATACGCATCCCTTTTTTATCGAATGCGTAATCGGGCATAACGCCCATCGTGACTTTAAAACTGCGGGCTGTGCTTTGAGGCTGTTTGGTCTCTTGATATGCCATTTTCGGGAAGGTGCAAGTGGCATCAATCACACGGGCGATGTATTCCAAAACCATTTTTTCACCGTCGAAATTAATGGTTTCTATATCATCCGTTGGCTTATGATATTCAGTGTGTTGACCCGTAAAAAAGCCTAAAACAGGCAGTTTTTGTAGGTAAAATGAGGTGTAATCTGAAGGTCCGACGCCTGAACTATCTCTAATTATTTTCATTTCAGTCGGTATATAATCAATCATTTTTCCCCACAAAGGCGACGTGCCAATGCCTTGAACCAACAAGCCTTTTTCAGTCCGATACCGCCCAATCATGTCCATATTAATCATGTAATTGACCTTCGATGGGTCGAAAAAAGTAGAGTCAGAAGCTAATTTTTTAGAGCCAATCAAGCCCAATTCTTCACCTGAAAAGCACATAAAAAGCAAATTATAAGGCTCTTTTTTACCATTTTTGATGAAATAACGAGCCAATTCGATAACCCCCGCCGTGCCACTCGCATTATCGTCCGCGCCATTGTGAATTTTGCCTTCGGGGTTAGCATCCAACGAATTGGCATCGTGCCCCAAGCCCAAATGGTCGTAATGTGCACCCACTACGATGGTATATTCTGCCCCATTATCGAGGTAGCCGACCACATTTTGAGTATTAATAGGTGCAGCATTGGGGTCTTCATTGAGGTGCGGATTGGTGGATTTTTTAAAGGTATATTTATAAAAATATCCCTCATTGCCCTTGGGTTGTAATCCCACTTTTTTAAATTGTTTGGCAATATATTGAGCCGCTTTTTGCTCACCTGCCGTGCCTGTTCCACGACCTTCAAGCTTATCGGAAGCGAGATATTCGATGTGCTTTTTGATATTTTTAGCTGTAATAATCTGAGCATTTAGAAACGACCCCCTCAGTATAAAAGGCATTATTAAGGCTAAAACAAGGTATTTTTTCATTTTCAAAACAGTATTTTATGAATCAATTAAAGTACAAAGCTAACAACTAACAAAGGATTATAAAAGTGAAAAGTGAAAAGTTGAAAAGTGAAAAACGTCCGTACGGTCACTATTCATTTTTCACTATTCACTTTTCACTATTCACTAAACCAAACAGCGGTTAAATATCTGTTAAAGTAAAACCAAAAGCCTGATTTAATATTTAATTTTGTTGAAATTTATAGATTAAAACACGCCAAGCAGGACTTGGTTTTAAATAAAAAGATGAATCAGAAAATTATATGGTTGATTACGGGTTTGTTGACGGTGGCAGTCGTCGGGGTCATGTCGTTGCAGCTCAAATTTATTTTGGATAGCCGCGAAGAAAAAGAAAAGCTCTTCGATAACCACATCCGCAACTCGCTCAAAAATGTCGCTAAAAGATTAGAAGATGCTGAAGATTTGCAAGTCAATCAATTTGCGAACGGCTATTCTATTCAACAAATTGAGGGCGATTCTGTTAGTTTTTCTTTTATTCGTCCCGAAGAAAAGTACAAAGCATTGGCTGTTAAGCAAATGCGGTTTGCCATTTTGCCCATTGATGAACGTATCAATTTGCCTTTGTTGGATAAATTGCTCAAACAGGAATTCCTTGAACGAGGCATCAATTTGTTTCACAATTATGGTGTTTTCTCCAATAGTTCTAACAGTTTTATTGCTTTTAACAATCATTTTGTCTTTCCGCAGGAAAATCAAGTGGCTTTCAGTGCCTTAAAATCGTCGGAATATCAGGTCAATTTGTTTCCAACGGATATAGATTCGCCTGGCTTATTATCCATTAATTTTCCAACAAAAGAACGGTTCGTTTGGGCAGGTTTATGGAATATTTTATTGCTGTCGCTGTTTTTTGTCGCCGTTATTTTAGGTTGTTTTGCTTATACAATTAATGTTATTTTCCGTCAGAAAAAATTGTCTGAAATGAAAACTGACTTTATTAATAACATGACTCACGAGTTCAAAACGCCTATTGCAACCATTTCTCTCGCTGCCGATTCAATTACCAACTCGACTATTATTGGCAATCCTGATAAAATCAAACGCTTCGCCGACATCATCAAACAGGAAAATAAACGCATGAACGGGCAGGTGGAAAAAGTGCTACAAATGGCACTCATCGAGCGCGATACCCTGAGATTGAACTTCTCAACGATTGATGTACATGAAGTAATCAACCAAGCCATTGGCAATATTAGTTTGCAAGTAGAAAAGAAAGACGGCACTGTTTCTTCCAGTTTTAAAGCAGAAAGACCCATTGTAGAAGGCGATTCTAACCATATTTCCAATATTATCAACAATTTGTTGGACAATGCCAATAAATATTCGCCTGAAAAACCTGAAATCACGGTCAGCACGCGCAACGTTTCAAACGGCGTTGAAATCACCGTTGCGGATAAAGGCATCGGTATGAGCAAGGAGGCGAAGAAGAAGATTTTTGAAAAATTCTATCGCGTACACACAGGCAATTTGCACGATGTGAAGGGTTTTGGATTGGGTTTGGCGTATGTCAAAACGATGGTGACTGCGCATAAAGGTTCAGTGGATGTGAAGAGCGAGCCAGGGAAAGGCAGTAGTTTTATTATCTTTTTGCCATTTCATGTGCAGGAGGTGTAATTGTGATAAATCATTGATAATCAAATAATTACAACTTTCCAAAGGTTTTAAACCTTTGGAAAATTTTATCAGAATAAACATAAACTGCTTTTCAATGTTACAACTTTATTTAATCAATAAAAAACAAGTACATTATGAAAAAATTGTTTTTACTACCCCTCAGTATTTTGCTCTTTTTAAGCGTTTCAAAAGCTCAAAAAGTCATGTCATGTTGCCAATTGGCTACGATGGAAGATTATCAAATGCTCGGTGCATCGGCTGACTTCGTGCGCGCTCATGCAGAGCCTTTGCCATTCACATTTATCAGTCAAGCTGGTGGCGAAATGACCACTTTCGCTACGCCCGATGGAAAAACAGCTAATGCTTTTTTGATAAAAGCTAAGAAAACTTCCAAAAAATGGTTGTTTGTTTATCAAGAATGGTGGGGTTTGAATGATTATATTAAAAAACAGTCCGAGACATTTTACAACGATATGAACGGCGATGTGAATGTCATCGCGCTCGATATGTACGATGGTCAAATAGCTTTAAAAAGTGAAGAAGCTGGCAAACTGATGCAAGGGGCGAAAGAAGAACGCATCACGAGTATTATGCAAGGCGCGAAGAGTTTTGTAGGGAAAAAAGCTAAGATTGCAAGTGTGGGTTGGTGCTTTGGCGGCGGTTTATCGCTCAAATCTGCTTTAGTTGAAGGCAAACAAGCGGTCGGCTGCATCATGTATTATGGTATGCCTGTGAAAGAAGTGGAAAAATTGAAGATGCTGAAAACAGATGTTCTCGGCTTTTTTTCAGGGAGAGAAAAATGGATTAATAAAGATGTGGTAGCAGAATTTGATAAAAATATGAAAACAGCAGGTGAATCTTTAACCTATAAAATTTTCGATGCTGAACATGGTTTTGCTAATCCATCGAATCCTAATTTCGACCCAACGAGTACCGCAGAAGCCTATAAAATGTCAATGGACTACTTGAAAAAGAAATTTAAACTTTAAAAATAAGATACGATAAGAGATAAAGGCGAATAAGAACAAAGCAATTGTTCATTATTCGCCTTTTGCTTTTTAGCACATCTGAGTGTTTTAATAAAAAATATTGATTTTAACACACTGATATGCTTAAATTTGTAACCGAATTAAAAACTTTTCAACATCTTCTATCATTAATTATTTATAAAAGGTTGATTTTTAAATTATTATATCAACCGTTTTTATTTAATGTAAACAAACGTTTTAAATAACATGAACAAACTACTTGGTTTCCTAATGATTTTATGCCTTGCAACTGCATCTTGTGTACCCATTGTAAAAGATAAAGTTGACCCAGTTACGAACCCAACGACCACTACTAATCAAAATGTCGCTTGGGACCCCGTCAGTAAATTAAGACTCGATGCACTGCTCGTGAAGTCTATCCATAGCACAGCAAGCGAGTTGCATATTCTGACCAATAATGAATTGTATCGCCTCGATGTGAATTTGAATGTTCTTGAAAGAAGGGATTTAGCGGCGGATCGTCAGATTTATGGCACGCCCGTTTGTGCGGACAATACTTTTTTGCGCATCACGCAAGGCAATAATAATATGCAAGTCGTCGAGTTTCATTTGATGAATAATAAATCAGTGGTGAAAAAGTTTTTCACTTCCGAATTGGTAGATGCTGCACAAAACGAATCGTTTTTGATAGATGTAACTGGGCGTACGCCAGGTGTATTTAGTACTGATGGAACGAAATTTTTTATGCCTGGCGTGGTTTACCCAGCTTACAAACCGACTGTTATGGTTTTTGATGTGATTTTAAATGCTCAAAATAGCGATTTTACAACATTGAAATTAGCCAAACGTGTAGAAATACCGAATTTGACGACAGATGGTAAAATCGAATCTTGCCGCTTTTTGAAAGGCAATTTTTATTTGGCAACCAAAGACGGGGGCTTTCGCATAACGCCTGATGGGCAAGTCAAAAAGCTATTTAACTTTTGGACAGAGGACTTTTTTGAAAAAGATGGAAAAATATATGCTAACGGAACGGATTTCAATCCAGCCGATTTTAACGTATCAACGGATAACGGTGTCACATGGCAAAAGGTGGGCGTAGCAGGTGAATTAAGATTCGTTGAAATCATCAACAACATTGTTTTTAGTCAAAAAAGTAGGAATCTGCCTTACGATTTGACGGACGCTGCCTTGACAAAGATAAAACCCATCCTATATGTCAATGATTTCAAAGAAAAATCTGATAATTATTATGACATTGAGTTTTTTCAAAGTAAATATTATATCAGCGTTGGCAATCAAATTTTTACAATTAAAGAACCGAAGGCGAAATAGAGGTTTTTTGAAACACAATAGGCACATAAGACACATAG
>JAYTUY010000116.1:0-22996 GCA_043744275.1 Saprospiraceae bacterium | reverse complement strand
TTAAAAAAATATGCTTGATTTTACCTTTCACCCTACTGATTTCTTTCATTTCAAGCATAAAAGCACAAGAAATCACTCAAATACTGAGGGGTCGAGTTGTGGAAGCTGTGAGCAAAGTGTCTATTCCGAATGCTGCCATCACCATTAATGATGCCAAGTTTTCAACCACTGCCAATGCTGAGGGGGTGTTTCAAATGGAGCAAATACCCGTTGGTCGATACCGATTGACAGTCAGTTCAGTTGGTTTTCAACCTTTGATTTTGACGGATATATTGGTCGAATCGGGTAAAGAAACGGTTTTGGAAATTGTTCTAAACACATCCAGTACAGCGTTGGATACCTTCGTGTACGTAGCGCAATCTGCGGATAGAAGCGCGACCAATTTTCCTTCCATATCGCTCATTGAAAAATTGCGATTTCAATATCCAGCTACTTTTGCCGATCCTGCCAGATACGCTTCGTTTGCGGCAGGTGTATCAACTGATAACGACCAAGCGAACAATCTGTCCATTCGAGGCATTTCGCCCAATGCCATGCAGTGGTATTTGCAAGGGGCTGAAATTGTGAATCCCAATCACCTCAGCAATGCAGGTACTTTGAGCGATAAGGCTTCGGCTAATGGCGGTGGCGTGATGATATTATCGGCGCAATTGCTTGAAAATACGACACTTTTTCAAGGAGCGATGCCCCCTCAGTATGGGAATGCTTTGGCGGGTGCGCTGGATATGCGCTTGCGAAAAGGCAATGATAACCGCCGTCAAAATACGGTGCAACTCAGTTTAATTGGTTTGGATGCCGCTACTGAGGGGTATTTCAATAAAGGAAAAAAGGCATCTTATTTAATTAATTATCGCTACGCCACTGTTGGATTATTGTCAAAATTGGGCGTACCGCTGGGCGATGAAGACATTAATTATCAGGATTTGTCTTTTAATTTAAATTTTCCAACTCAAAAAATGGGCGAGTTTAGCATATTTGGCGTGGGTGGCTTGAGTGAAAATATTTTCAAAGCTAAAAAGCCAGGCGAGTGGATAGCCGATAAAGACAGTCAAGACATCAGTTTCAAAGGGCGAATGGGCGTTTTGGGCTTGAAACATCAAGTATCGCTGGGTAAAAAAATGCTTTGGCAATCAGTTTTCGCCGCATCTGCTTTGGATGATTCGAGAAATGCTGTTGGTTATAATCGCTTGGAGCAACCTATCAGAGTGGAAACGCTTGATAATACTCATGCTAAGTATTTTTTCAAAACAGAAATTAATAGTAAATTAGGTGGCAAACCCGAGCAATCTCGCGCTTTTACTGAGGGGTCAATCGGCGTCATCGTCAAAGAGGAGGAGCTTTCAAATAATACAATTTCAAAATTTTTTTCCACTACATCCACCAAATTAGCAGGTGGCAATGGCGTGTGGTTGATACCTTATGCTAATTTAGGTGGTGAATTGAGTGATAAATGGCATTATAAAATTGGCGTTCGAGGAGCATATTTTAGTTTTAATGAAAAATTTTCTCTTGAACCGTCAGCTATTTTGAATTATCAAACGAGTCAAAATAGCTTTGTTCAACTCAATTATAGTCGTCAAAGTCAGTTGATTCAGCCAGCGTTGTATTTTACCAAAAACTCAAATGGAGTGTATTTGAATCGGAGTTTGGATTTTGTTAAATCGGATAATATTGGTTTAAGTTTTAATGAAAATTTTAAAAATAATATTAGAATCAATGCCGAAGCATTTTATCAAACTTATTCCAACGTTTATTATAATAGTGACAATTCGACCTCATTCTTAGATGATTTAAATAATTTGACAACTATTTCAAACAGTTTGGGAACGGCTCAAAGTGTTGGTTTGGCTTTAAATACAAGTCAAAATATGCCCAACGGCTTGTTTTGGCAAGCGAATATTGCCGTTTTTGATGCTAAATGGAAAGACAAAAATAACGTTGAACGCAACTTGACCTACAACAGCCGCTACACTACTAACGCTTTGCTTGGTAAAGAATGGACGCGCGGCAGCCTCCGCAACAAGTTTTTTGGCGTGAGCGGACGGGCTGTACTGAGGGGGGGCTTTTGGCAAAATGGTGTGCAAGTGAAAGACTATTTCCGCACCGATTTAAATGTTTATTTTAAAAGAAATCGTAAAAAATGGCAATCTACTTTGCAACTCGATATTCAAAACGTCACCAATCGGGAGAACGAATGGACAACCGTTTTTGACCGTTTGCAAGGGCGCACGATTGCTAAAAAACAATTGGGTTTGATTCCGAATTTGGCTTATAAGGTGGAATTTTGAGCCACGAATGATTGGCGAATTAACGAATTTCACTAATAAAATCAGTCGCATCAGTCTCATCTGTGTCCCATTAAAACGACACTAATTTAGATGTCGATATTTCACTAAATTTTATAAAAATGAAAATACTCAATATTATTCTCTGTATTCTTTTCGTCCTGTTTGCTGCTGTTCAGTACAACGACCCTGATCCATATATTTGGGCACCGATTTACCTGTTCGTTGCGGGCGTTTGCGGCTATGCGGCTTATGGCAAATACAACAGCCGTGTGACTTGGGTGGGCTTAATCATCATCGGCGCGTACATGATTTCTTACATTCCTGCCTTCATTGATTGGATAAAAATGGGGATGCCGAGCATTGTCGAGACCATGAAAGCTGAAAAATCTTATGTGGAATTGACGAGGGAGTTTGGGGGCTTGGTGATTTGCGTGATCACTTTGGGTTGGCAATTGTATAGGAATAAGTCGCTCTTAAACACATAATTTTAAAAAAACACATAGGCACATAGGACACATAGAACTGGATGTAAAAAACTATGTGTTCTATGTGCCTATGTGTTTTTTTAAAAATCAAAATTTCAAGCTACCTGTGAGTAAATACTCCCGTTTTGGATTGGCATAAAAAGCGATGACTTGATAGTCTGTATCAAACACATTGTTTACTTTAAAATGAATATCAAGTTGCGCTTTTTTAATTGAAAATTGGCGTCCGATGGAGGCATTGCCGATGGTGAAAGCATTTGTCCAAGTGCTATTGTCCGAAGCACCATAGCGGCAACTTGAAGCGGATTGGTTGTATTGAAAATAGAATTTTTTATATTGGGTAAAAATTGACGCATTGCCTGTATGTATAGGCGTGTAAAGCAGTTGATTCCCCTCTGAATCCGTCGAACGCGCCAATTGATAGTTCAAATTAAAACGAGCGTTCAAATTATTTTTATTCAAATCAAGCGTATAAAATGCTTCAATGCCCCTTGAAAAAACACTGCTCACATTGGATGGATGCCATAAACCATCGCTTTGTGGTGACCATAGAATTCTATCTTTTGTCAGTATTGAAAAACCTGTTAGACTCATTTTTGAAGTAAAAACACCTTGTTTTGCTTTAAAATCAATGCCTAATTCACCATTTATACCATTTTCTGCTTTCAAATTGGGATTGCCTAATTGCGCCCAATATAAATCATTGAGAGCAGGCAAGTTGTAATTTTTAGAGACAGACCCCCTCAGTATCCATTGGTTATGGGTTATGGGTAATGGGTAATTATTGGTGATTGGTGATTGGTTATTGGTGGTTTTTGGGCTGAATAAATGTTTCAAAAATCCCAAACTGAACGTGATTGGGACGAGCCGATTATCCACCAATTCCTGACGGATGGCTGCACTGAAATCGGTTTTGAAAACGGCGAAATTGTAGGCGGCGAAAGCGGCTAAACGAGTGCGGCTTTTATGGCTATCGAAGTTCTGAGTCAAGGCTTGATTTTGAGTCAAATTTAAGCCGAAACGCCATTGGGTTTTATTATTTAAATCAATATTGTGTTCTACTTCGCCGATGGTCGTTTTTACTCGGTTACGGCTGCTGTCAATGGTGGTGCTTCTATACAAATTATCTTCATCAAAGTAGGCAAAACGGGCTTTTGTTACGCTTTTCCCCTTGAAACTTGACCATTCTGCACCAATTCGGCTGTTGGCATCGGCGAGTTGTGCCTTGTCATTTTGGGCTGTCATGGTGGGCGATATTTGGCGATTATTGCGGCTTTCCCAAATATTTATCTTTAAAAAATGGCTTCTTTCGGCAATGGTTTTAGGGTTTTTTATATTGAAAAAAAAGCTACCACTGAGGTTAAATTTTTCAAAAGCGGCATTCTGAATGTATTGAAGTGGCTGCCCAATTTCAGCCGTATTTTTAAAAATAAATTCATTGCGTGAGGCTTGATGAGAAAGCCTAAATGAGCCAGCTACTTTATTATTCCCCGTCGAAATCGCCATATTTTGACCTAATAAACCATAACTGCCTGATAAAAAGCCCAATTCACCATGAAAACCCCGTTTTTCTCGAATATCATTGTCCAAATAAATAGCTCCACCAATTGCCCCACTGCCATATAAAGCCGAACTTCCCCCAAACTGCACGCCGATATGCTCAAATGCACCTGCCTCGTTGAGCGGCAAATCCACCAAGCCGTTCAGGGCATTTTGAATATTGAAGCCATTCCAAACGATGGCGGTGTGGCTGCTGCCTGTGCCGCGCGTAGAAACCGTCGCCAAACCCGTTCCGTAGGCTTTTATACTGAGGGGGGTGTTGGATTGCAGAAAATCAGCTAAATTATTATTTTTAAAAATGCGTAAAGTATTGCTATCGAAGTCAATACGCATTTGACCCAAAGCAAAATGATTAATTCTTTGAGAAGTAACTTCAAATTTAGGCAGCATTTTGACCGAATCGCTTTGAGCAGCGAGTAGGGTAGGGCAAAGGAAAATTAGTAAGCGGAGCATTTTCATGCGGCAAAGATAAAGACTGATACTTATAGTTGCTTGCTCCTGCTTGTGCTGGCATGCTTATTTAGTAGTTATATAAGGCAATATTGTAATCAAAACTTTTGTATGTCAATGATTTTTATCAGTTGGCTGGTTGATTTTGAAAATTCTATTGACAATAAAGAGTAAAGTAATTTTGCTTATAATCTATATTAAATTTAAGAACAAATATTATGGAACGCCTGACTTACAAATTTCTCGTTTTTTTTCTTGTTTTAACCTCTGGAGCCACTGTTTACGCACAAGGTGAAGATATAACCTTGAAAGACACACTCAATTTAAAAGTAAAGGATATTCCGCCTCCTAAAATTCCTAAAAGATTTTTTCCTACGACTCTCGAAATTTTGGGTACTAATATTTTTATCAATCGCATAGATGCAGATTTGAGGAATGTGCATTGGGCAAAAGTGACGCCGACTACATGGGAAAAAAATCTTAAAAGAGGATTTGCAGCAGATTATGATCATTTTTCAACTAATTGGTTAGGGCATCCGTCGCATGGGTCTTATTTTTTTAATTTTGCTCGGAGCAATGGATACAATTATTGGCAATCTATTCCTTTTACCCTTGGCGGTAGTCTGATGTGGGAGTATTTCGGAGAAACATATGCTGCCAGTGAAATAGATGTGTTAACCACTACTTTTGGAGGTATTTATTTAGGGGAAATGACTCATAGATTTTCAAAGGTCATAAAGCATAGGGTGAAAAATAAGTTTTTAAAATACTCAGCTATGACCATTATAAACCCTGCGGATAGACTGAATTCTTTGTTTTATAAAGATAAAAATGCCGTTACCCCTTCAGAAGACCCTATCATTCGCGGACGACTATCAGCTGGTAGCAGCTTCCCATTTGGCGATATTGATGGCAGTAATTTTACACCAAGAGGCTATCTAAGTTTTACTATGATTTATGGTGATTTATTTGAAGACCAACAGAAAAAGTATCGCCCGTTCGATTATTTTGTTTTTAAAGCATGGGCAAACGTTACTTTTAATAAAAAAGACAGCGTCTACTTAAATATCTCGTCTTACGCACCATTGTTTCTTAAACGCATTGATGAAAATTCGGCTTTCAGCGTATCCCAACATTATGATTATCTCTACACCGATGTCTATAAACTTGGCTCATTAGCCATCACGGGCGATTATTCTCAACGGTATGATTGGGGCGACCATAAACGATTTATGTTTTCTGCGAAAGCAGGCGTTATCATATTTGGTAGTAGCCAATCTGAAATAGTGGATTATATATATCATTCGAGCGATCCTGAATTTGAGCGCGACTATGTCTATGGCAGTGGATTGACAGGCGGTGTAGAGTTAGCATTGAGAACTGAAAAATATGGCAGTTTAACTGGTAACCTGAACAAATGGACAATATTTACAAGGCGCGATGCTATCGGCACTGAAAACCTATCGCTTATTGTTGCAGAATATAATTACCCTGTTTGGAAAAAATTGGCTTTGGGTTTACAAGCCAATTATTATAAAAGATCGGCAAAATATAAAGATTATAAAGAATTCGCGCATGTAAAAAAGGACTATTATGAGTTAAAGACGATGTTGAATTTTACTTTTTAAATGTCAATATTTTTATAGATACCCCTCAGTATTTTCTATAAAAAATGATTAAATTGAATTAAAAAAAACATGAAAAAGAGTTGTGTTTTAAGCATTTTTATCTTGTTGGCAAAGATATTAATTGGGCAAATGCTTCCTTTTAATCCTGCTCTCAAACCCTTTTATCATGGCGTGGCTTCGGGCGATCCGCTCGAAGATAGGGTGATTATTTGGACACGTGTCACCCCCGATAATTCTCAAACTATAAAAGGCACTTACGTTATAGCCAGAGATACGGCGTTGAGCAATATTATAAAAATTGATACTTTCTCAACCGATTGGAGTAGAGACTATACAGTTAAAATAGACATCACAGGTTTACAAAGCAATACGACTTACTATTATGCTTTCATGGCGTTGGGCAAACGGTCGCCAATTGGCAGAACTAAAACGACCCCCTCAGTATCAAGCGATAATTTGACCGATATTTTGAAATTAGCGGTTATGTCCTGCGCCAATTATGAGGCAGGTTATTTCAATGCTTACGCCCGCGTGGCAGAGCGAAATGACTTGAATGCAGTGATTCATTTGGGCGATTATTACTATGATTATTCTAAAGGAAGCCATCGAAATTCAGGGCTGAAAGACCTTTCGCGCAGCTTTATTCCAATTACAGAAACCACTACAAAAAATGATTATCGCCTCCGCCAATCACTGTATCATTTGGATGCAGACTTGCAACGGCTTCACCAGCAACACCCCTTTATTGTCACTTGGGATGACCATGAGATTGCCAATAATGCTTTTGAAACGGGTGCTAAAAACTTTTTTGGCGATAAAAATAGTTGGGATAAACGCAAACAAGCAGCTAAAGAAGTCTATTTTGAATGGATGCCTATTCGAGGAACAATTGAAAATCGCGTTTTTTATAAGGCTATTTCTTATGGAAAACTCTTGGATTTATTCATGCTGGATACCAGATTGGAAGGTCGACAAAAACAACCTGCCAATTTCGATACCCCCGACGATACCTTAAATCCTCGCAGAATGATCAGCAATACTCAGCAAAATTGGCTTGTCAATAATTTAAAAAAATCGAAAGCTCGGTGGAAAGTAATAGGTAGTCAAGTTATTTTTAGCAATATTAACTTAGGTTTTGCTACTTTTTTGCCCAATTCTCGCATGAATACAAGGATTTTCCAAAATTTATTTTTAGACAGTTGGCAAGGCTATTTGCTCCAGCGAAATAGCATTTTGGATGCCATTCAAAAGAATAAAGTGAGTAATGTGGTGATTGTATCAGGCGATTCTCATAGTTCATGGTCTTTTGATTTAAATAAAATGCCTGTTATTAATTTTTATACTCAGCCCAAACGCTCGTATATACCTCGCTCTAATCCGTATGATACCGTCACAAGTTATGGATACAATCCCGATAATGGGGCAGGCTCGCAAGGCGTTGAGTTTAGCTCTCCAGCCATTGCATCCAGAAGTTTTCCTAATATTATATCGCCTTCAATGATTGCTGGTTGGGAAGCCCGAAGCAATACCCCTCGCAAGCGTCTCAAAGGCAGTCCCAATTATAATCCGCATTTGAAGTTTATGAATATGACTAAAAATGGTTATTTCGTATTGGATGTTCGAGGAGATTCTGTTCAATGCGATTATTTTTATGTACCTACCATTTTCACAAAAACAGATAAAGAAAATTGGGAAAGAGGGCTGTCATCGCTCTCCAATTCAAATAGAATAACCACCATTAAAACCACTAAACGCGCTCCTGCTAAGGCTGAGCAAGACATACCAGCACCGCCCTCGAAAGTGGTAACGCCTTCAAAAGCCCTTGAACAATTCTTCGTTTTTTCAATCGAATCCAGTGCTAATGAGAAATCTCTTAAATTTCAATATGGCTTGAATACGCCTTCGGATATTGATATTTCAGTGGTTAGCATGGAAGATAAAATAGTACAATCTATCAATCAAATCAAAAAACAAAAAGCAGGCGTGAGCACGACGGTTGATATTGATGTTTCTAAATTAGAAACAGGTAATTATTTTTTAAAAATAAAAACAGATGACGCTGTAATTATGAGAAAACTAATCGTTAAATAATTTCCGTTATATTAAAAATATTACAAAATATATGTGTGTTAACCTAAAAAAAGTTAAGCATAACATTAAATGAGTCGCAATAAAAATATGCTTTTAAAATCAATATAAAAGTATTTTAATCTTAATTGGCTACACTCCAAATGGATTCTCCAGCACTTCACAAACAAAAAATATGATTTATTGATATGTAGTTGCAATTTTGACAAATCTATTTATCCATTTAATCATTATTTAAAAATTCACAAACCGATGTATTCAACATTTATCTACCAAATGAGGGCAATAAAATCGCTTTATTGTCTCGCTTTTCTATTAGTTTTAAACAATAAAACTGTTTTTGCTCAAAAGACCTATGATGTGGGTCCGGGCTATCCTAAAACACAACTCAATCAAATTCCTTGGGCGGCACTTGCTGCGGGCGATGTTGTTAATATCCATTATGATGTAAATGGTTATCATGAGAAGTTTCTTATCTCAACAAGTGGCACATTAGCGAAACCAATTAAAATTGTCGGTATTGCAGGACCTAACGGCGAGAAGCCGATTATTGACGGCGACAAAGCCAAAGCCTTATCAGGGCAAATTTGTTATGCCCAGACGCAGCCATTTGGCTTGATTTTCATCGAACCAGGCTTAGTGAATGGACTTTGCGCCAATGGCTCTTATGCGGCTATTCCGCACGACATTGTGATCGATAATTTAGAAATACGCAATGCCCATCCAACCATGACTTATTCCGTTGATGGCGGTGCACAACAAGCATATTCATCTTTTTCATGTGGCATATATGCGGAGCGTGTGCAAAATTTAGTTGTTAGTAATTGCAATTTCAATCATTGTGGACTGGGTTTATTCATCAATTCCAAATTTGGTACAAATGCTTTGTCTCAAAACATATTGGTTGAGCGAAATACATTTACCCAAAATGGAGTTGTGGGTGATGGACACGATCACAACAGTTATATTGAAGCAGTGAATGTGGTGTATCAATACAATTTTTATGACCATTTGGTGAATGGTTCTTCTGGTGCGAGTATTAAAGATCGCTCGGCGGGTAATGTTTTTCGTTACAATTGGATAGTGGCTTCCGAGGGTCACGCTGTTCAAATTGCAGAACCGCAAGGCGGTTTAGGTTATATTGACCAAATCCCTGCTTATCGGCAAACTTATATGTATGGAAATGTCATTTACAATGCTAAACTCGGTGCAGCACGGATCATTCGTTACGGTGGTGATCAAGGAATTTATTCGAGTTATCGTCAAGGAACGCTTTATTTTTATAATAATACTGTTATTGATGAAGGTGATAAATACAATGTGCCGGGTGCTGTTCGTTGGGCAACGTCTTTGTTTTTATTGCCTGATAGTGGTGAAGTTGGCAAAGTGACGATTAAAGAAACAGTGGATTGCCGAAATAATATCATCTATAATCAAGCGGCAACACCTGGTGTTGTACCAACCACATTCAACTTGATGTCTACTGATTTATCAGGTACTATCAATATGACTAATAATTGGGTAAGTCCTGGAACGGTGGATATGGCTACTTATTACAATACTCCTATTAATCTCGGTAGTGTCAATCATATTAATACATTGAATGGAAATAATGGTATTAACAACCCTGATTTTAATGATTACATTAATCAAGATTATACGCTATCCCCCCTCAGTAATGCAGTCAATAAAGGCACTAATTTGATAGGTGGCGCAGTCAATTATCCTGTTTTGGAGGAATATGTCAAGCCTTTGACTTCAAAAGCCCGTGTTGTGGTTGGACCGATTGACTTGGGTGCGTATGAAAATGTCTTTGTTGCACCAACGCCTGTAAGCGGTGTGACTGTGACGCCCCCCTCAGTATCTTTGGGTATGGGGCAGTACGCGCAGCTCGTTTCAACGGTTTTACCTGCCAATGCCAGCAATAAAAATGTAATGTGGAGTAGCAGTAATGCTGCTGTTGTGGTGGTTTCACCGCTTGGGTTGATTCAAGGTGTAAGTGGTGGTACAGCGACAATTACAGTAACTACACAAGATGGTAATTACACAGCCGCCACACAAGTTTCGGTTCAGCAAACAGTTGTTGGTTGGAATTTTAAAAATAAAACAGCGGTAGCATCAAGTGGTATTGCTGCTAATTTGGCTCAACAAATCACGCGTGAAACAGGCTTTTCAGGTCTATTTGATTATAGTGTGGCGGGTGCTGGCACGGGTACAGATTGGTGTTTAAGCACTATCAATTGGGACAATGGCGCAAACACAAAGTATTGGCTCATCAACTTCACCACATCAGGGTATTATAATCTCAAATTCTCCTCAATTCAACGAGGTAATAGCAGTGGCACAAGAGATTATGCCGTACAGTACCGCGTGGGCAACGCCAGTACATGGACGACTTTTGCTACTGTCAAAGATTCGACGGATTGGATAAAAGGTGCCTTATCAAATATCGCTTTACCAGCCGTTTGTGATAATCAAGCTTTGGTTCAAGTGCGTTGGTTGCAGACGTCAAACGTGACCCCCCTCAGTACAACGGTGCTGTCAACGGGTAGTGGACGGATTGATGAAATTACGGTTGTGGGTGACAATACGCCGCCTATTGCATCGCTTACCTCATCAAAATCAACACAACTAACAACGGATATAAAGATTTCACCTAATCCTACTCATGGCGATGTGCAAATTAGTATTAATTTAGAAACAGCTTCTCAACTCCATTTGAGCCTTTTAGATATGAATGGACGCATTTTAAAGGAACTGGATTTAGAGGGCATTAATTATCACCATGAAGCTTTGATGGATATTTCAACTTACACGCAGGGCATTTACCACCTCGTTGTTAAGAGTGGAGATGAGCGCATTGTTCGTAAGGTTGTTAAAATAAAATAAGATAATCTTTATACTCAAATTCAGATAAAAGATAAATAAGCGTTGTAAGTGGTGGGAAGTATTTTGTGTTTTCATTAACCTTCCCACCACTTTTTAAAAGCAGGTGCTTTTTCACGACTCACATCTTGCGACATACTGAGGGGTGCTTTCAACTGCACAATTAATTTTTGATTTTCTGAAGGTTTGATACTTTGAATAGCATCTACATGGATGATGCTTTGCCGATTGGTGCGGAAATAATACTTCGGATTTAACAGTTCCTCCACTTCATCTAATACATCATAGTCTATAATATACTTTTCACCACCAAAAGTATAGATATGAATGAGCCCATCTTTAAAAAACAGAGCAATATCTTTAGTCTTTATGGACACCCAATTTCGTCTCACATTCACAATAAATTTCTCTTTGAATATCGGTAATTGCTTATCAAGATTTTGAAAAGCCTGCATCAAATCGGGTATATTAATGGGTGGCGTTTCCAAATTCGTTAAAATTAAACGAGCTTTTTTTATGGCTATTTTCAACTCCTCAGTGTCTACAGGTTTGAGTAAATAATCAATGCCATTAACTCTGAAAGCTCGGACAGCATATTGGTCGTAAGCAGTTGTGAAAATAATAGGACATTTGAACTGAAAATCATCGAATAATTCAAAGCTAATACCATCGCTCAATTGAATATCCATAAACAAAAGGTCGGGTTCGGCATTGTTCAAAAACCATGTTTTGGCTATTTCAATACTTGGCAAAATTGCCAAAATCTCTACATCTTCAGCGACAGTTTTTATTTTACGTTGCAATTGTTGTGCAATGAGTGGTTCGTCTTCAATAATAAGGGCATGTATCATATCAAGGGTATTTTAACAGTAAATGAAGTATCTGTTTCAATGATTTGAATAGGTTTATCACTGAGATATTGGTAGAGGTTGACGAGATTAACTAAACCTTGTTTATTGCTGGTGGCTACAAATCTTTTCTTCTGCAAATTATTATGCACCACGATAAATTGCCCTCTTTCCGTTGTTCGCGCCTTAGGATTTAACCTATTTTCACTAAAAATATCTATTATTAATGGATTTTTAGGGTCGATGATATTGTGTTTCATGGCATTTTCAATCAAATTTTGAAGGGTCACTGGAGCTATTTTATGGCGTAAAGCCTCGTCTGTTAAATCAAAATTGACAACTAAGCCTTCTTCAAAACGCATTTTTTGCAGCTGTATAAAATTTTGAACAAACTTAACTTCATGGCTCAACAACACGGTTTCTGATTCACTGCTTTTTAAAATATACCGATAGGTTTTGCTCAAATTTTCTAAAAAAGCGTTGGCACTATCCGTATCAGTTTCAATCAAACTACTGAGGGAGGTCAACGAATTGAATAAGAAATGCGGATTAAGTTGTTGTTTCAAACCTTCATATTGCATAATGGCTTTCTCCTTTTCTAACAATTCGGCTTTGCGAAGCAATGCTGCTTCTCTGTCTTTTTGAGATTTTCTGCCTTCATAAAAACTGAAAGCTAAACCACCCACCACTAAGCTCAAAAATAGCCAAAACCATAATGATTTATAAAATAATGTCGCAACGTGGACTTTAATTCTTTTTTCATTCATCCACCAATCCGTAGCATTATTGCTGGCTTTGTAGAGGAAAGTATAATTGCCACCTCGTACATTGGTGTAAATCGCTTTGGGGTCTTGCGTATAATGCCACTCAGTTTCTAATCCGTCCAATCGGTAGGCATACCAAACGGTGGACGGATTGATGAAATTCAAGCCTACTAAATTGAAGGTTAAATAATTTTCATCGTGTGCAAAATTTAAGGACATATCAGCATCTTTTACCCCCTCAGTCAAAGTATGTTCTTCATTAAAAACATTGTAAGAATCGGCATAAAAAACCACAGGCTCTTTGGTTTCTTGATAATCTAATGGATTGAATTGTATGACACCCTTCATGGTAGGCATCAGAATAGTTCCATTTTGAGCTCCATAAGAAGGATGCTCAGGGAAATTGAGCGTTGGCAAACCGTCTTCTTCTCTAAAATGAGTAAATGTTTTTCTGCTACTATCGAGCATCGCAAGTCCGTTGGTTGTGCCAATCCACAGGCGATTGCGGCTATCAACCGCCAAAGCACTCGTATTATTGACAGGCAGTCCATTGTCTCTATTAAAACTTTTGTAGCTATTTTTGTTCAAATCAATGCCCGTAATACCGCTGAACGTAGCAACCCAAATGACACCATTTTTATCCTCTTTAATATCCACTACCGCATTGCCAATAATAGTGGAATCGCTGCCCGTATCTTGATTAAACCAAGTGCGAATTGTCTGTTGGCTTTCATCGTACATAGCCAAACCATGACGGTCGAAACCGAGCCACAAACGCCCTTTACTGTCTTCATACACATATCGCACACCTTTACCAGCTACCTGTTTCAAAATAGGATGCGTACTGATTCCAAAGGTTTTTTTACTGAGGGGGTCATAACAATAAAGCCCATCATCGAACACTGCCCCAAACCACAATCGCCCGCGTTTATCCTTAATTGCACAGAGATAAAAGGCTTGAGGGAATCCGTCTTTTAAAGTCAAAAAGCGCATTTTATTCGTAGAAGGTGTGTAGCAATTCAGACCGCTTGATGTCGCTATCCAAATATCGTAATGAGCGTCTTCGACAATACCCCTTGATGAATTGCTGTAAATAACGGGCGGTTTATTCGGTTCATTAGCCCAAATTCGATAGGCTTTGGTGGAAGGATTGTAACGAGTGATACCATCAGCGGTTGTTATCCATAAATTGCCGAGATGGTCTTCAGTAATACCGCGTGAATAACGACTGGCTTTTTCATCTGGAAAGGGTCTATTTGTTTTGAATAAACTGCGATTGGGGTGAAAATAATTTACGCCTTGCGATCCGCCCAGCCACATCATGCCATCTGTGCTGATGTAAAATCCATACAGCATATTGCTTTTAATACTATTGGGTTGAAACACATCGGATTGGTGATAAATTGGCTTTTTACTGAGGGGGTCATATTCTATCAAGCCTTTGTTGTTCGTCTCTATCCAGACCGTGCCTTTGTGGTCTTCATAAAAACCAATAGCTGACGTGAGCAATTTAGATTGAATAGCTAATAATTTATCTAAAAATTCCACGTGTTGCCCATCAGAACTCACTCGCAACAGGTGATAACTGTCAATATTTGACACCCAAAAATAGCCTTGTTTATCCAACAAAAATCGATAAATAATCCCATCGATAACAGGAATAGGCAATAAACGAACTGTTTTACGTTGTTTATCATAAATGATGATGCCGTTTGTAGCAGACAAAAAAATTGTATCAGCATGATTAATAATCCAAGTAACATATGTTTGATGCAATAAGCGATAGGCGGCTGTGTCGGTGGGTGATACCAAATCTTCTAAAACCTTTTTTTCGATATTATAACACAATAACCGTCTTTGAGCAACCAAAAGAAATCTATCTTTATCAAGCACTATTTGATTAATACTCTTCTTTTTCAATTCGGGAATTTCATGGAATGTAAAATTTTTATAATCCATTTTCCACAAACCATTTGTATGTCCAAACCACATTTGATTGTGATTGTCCATTGCCATTGAGTATGCAGCATTGGCACTGACGGATGTACTATCGCCATTTTTATGAGTAAATCGTTTGATTTGATGCCCATTGTACCGATTGAGGGCGCCCGATGTCGCAAACCATATATAACCGAATTTATCTTGACAAACAGCATTTACCACATCGTCATTCAGCCCATCATTGACCCCGATGTGGTGAAAATTGATAGGTGCATTCTGAGCATACCCCCTCAGTATGAATAGCAAAAACAAGACAGTAGCGCAATTACATAGTTTATAAGTCATCCATCCAAAGAGTATCTGATTTTAATAATAAATAATAGTAACAAGATAGGCATTTCTGGAAGATAGACAGATGAAAAGTCTCCCAAGGCTTTAAAAGAAATTTAACACGCTTCGAGTTTATAAAATGTTATCCTAATTTATTCGGCTATAACTTTGTTCTACCGCAGAAAAACCCTTGTTTAATTTCAATGTATTGAAACAACAATTTAAATACAATTATTTAAGAAGAAAACAAAATACTTTTTTATGAAAGCCTTGATTATTGAAGATGAAAAAATCATCGCCCGTTTATTGCAAAATAAAATAAAAAATGTGTCGGACGATGTGTTCGTGATAGAGGTATTATCAAGCTTAAAAATCCGCTCATGAATGGTTTACAAACAATGAAATGCCTGATTTAATTTTTATGGATATTGAGTTAGGCGATGGCATTAGCTTTGAACTTTTCAATCAATACAAATTGACATGCCCCATCATTTTCACAACTGCCTACGATGAATATGCTATTCAAGCTTTCAGAGTCAATGGTGTGGATTATCTTTTAAAACCCATTGTAGAAGAAGAATTGAAAAATGCCATTGAAAGATGTCGTAGCATTATCGAAAATAAAAATAAATACTTTGTAGATATGCCTCAACTCGTTAAAACTCTTGCACACCCTAATCATAAACGACCGCCATACAAAGAAAAATTCATCGTTAGTGTTCGCAATCAATGGATGCCTATCAATATTAATGATATTGCTTGTTTGACAAGCTCTGCATAACTGAGGGGATACCATTTAATATTCAAACAAAATAGGATTGATGGGCGAATTAATCACTTGTCCAACCATTGCATTGGGGCACCAAGTATCCCAATCCGCTTGTTGATTGTCATTGCTTGGTTGCTTCAATCGCATATTTTTATCCATATAAATAACGGTCATCACTTCGCGCATTTTATCGGTTTTGTTTGCACCTGCCCGATGAAATACCCAGCCCGAATGGAAGCTCACTTCACCTAAATCGAAAGGCTCAATCACTTGTTCAAAATCGCTCAATCGCAATTTCTTTTCAATAATATTTTCACTGTCGTCGCTGATTTTGAGCGTCCTGCCGTCTTGCAACAGGAAGCTTTTAGCACTAAACTCTAAAGGACCCATTTGCAAAGGCGTCTTTTGTAGGGGCATCCAAACCGTTGCAGTGTTATCATTACTGAGGGGCCAATAATACTGATCGGCGTGCCAGGGTGTGAAACCGCCGCCCGCTTCTTTGTAGAGAGCCTGGTCGTGATACATGCGCACGCCTTCCACGCCCATTAATTCAGTCGCGATTTTAGCCAATCGCTTGCTAAAAACGATGTTTTTGACGGCTTCTGATTGAGTCCAAATATTCATGATTTGCAAAAAGGCTTTGCTATAAGTATCGCGTTGCTCCAATGGGATATGCTGAGTATTCAAACGCTGTACTTCTGCACTGATGGTTTCGCGCATATACGCCACGACTTCTGGGGACAATACATTTTTTAATTTCACAAAACCATTGGTTCGATAAAATTGAATCTGTTCAGTGGACAATTCATAGGGTGCGTCCAAAAGTTGCTGAATATTTAATGGTGATTGAGACATGATTTTATTATATTTTAAAGATTTTAAAAATCAATTTATGGACTTTTTTTAAGAAATAATGCATCAGCATTTTTATGTAAACAAATTTGTTTATTTTTGTAGTATGAAAACTGAATTATCAATTGTAAAAGGAATTCATCCAGGGTTTATACTTGAGCGTGAACTCAAACTTCGGAACTTGCGTAAAGGGCAATTTGCTCTTTCTTTGCAAGAATTTCCTCAGACGTTGGTTGCTATCACTAAAGGTAAGCGCAGAATAAATACTGCTCTGGCTCTAAAAATTGAGAAAGCACTTGGACTTGAGGAAGGTTATTTTATGATTCTTCAAGTTTATTATGACATTGAAGAAGAAAAAAGAAAGCAAAATACTGAGAAACCTGATTTAATCAAACTAAGACCTGTTTTGTTTTGGGATACCAAACTTGATATGATAAACTGGGCAAAACATAAAAGTGCCGTTATAAAAAGAGTTTTTGAAAGGGGCAATGAGATTGAAAAAAAAGAAATTATCCGTTTTTACGGAAAAAAAACCGTTAATGAAATATTGAAAACCAATGCAAAATAAACTTTTTTACAACATAGTTACACCGCAATTATTGAATATATTAAGAACCTTAATGACATCTAAAGAGTTTGATGCATTCAGATTGGTTGGAGGAACTGCATTAAGTCTATACAGAGGGCATCGAGAGTCAGTAGATATTGATTTGTTTACCGATGCTCTTTATGATTCTATTGATTTTGATGCCATAGACGCCTTTTTACATAAAACTTATCCCTATGTTGACTCAAATGAATATAAGGTAATTGGAATGGGCAAACCCTATTATGTCGGCGAGAATAAAAACGATTGTATTAAATTGGATTTGTTTTATACTGATGATTTTATCCAAGATATTCAATTAATTGATGGTATCAGATTAGCCACTTTAGAAGAAATTATTGCTATGAAAATAGATGTCATTTCAAGAGTTGGAAGAAAAAAAGATTTTTGGGATATACATGAATTGATGCACAACTACTCAATTACACAGATGCTTTCTTTACATGAAAAACGTTACCATTATAGCCATGACCACGCACTTATAATAAATAATTTTTCTAATTTTTCTAACGCTGATGAAGACTTTGATCCCATCTGTTTAAAAAATAAACATTGGGAGATTATCAAATTGGACATGATTGATTTTGTCAAGGAACTTTAACTTTGATAAAATAAAAATTAAAAAGATATTCTTTAAAGTGGGTCATGAAATATACCATTGTGGATTATCTTTACACCCTAATTGATTGTCAATTGGTATGAAAAAAAACTTTACTTCTAAAATTAAAAACAACTGGAATGATGAAAAAAAACTTTTCTTCCTTAAAAAGGCAGAAAGGGCTTTTAGGTGTAGCCAATAAACAGCTATCTAAAGGCTTTTACCTGCTTGTCTTTTTACTACTCTCTCAATTAAGTCTTTCAGCTCAAAAAACAGTGACTGGCAAGGTCACCACAAGCTCAGATACTGAGGGGGTACCGAGTGTGAGTGTTGTATTAAAAGGTACTACGCAAGGCACTATTACTGATTTGGATGGCAAATATTCTATTAGCGTTCCCGATGAAAATGCTGTACTACAGTTTTCATTCGTTGGTTTTGTCACTCAAGAAGTGGTTGTCGGCAATCGTTCTTCGATTGATATTACGATGGCAGAAGGTACTACCTTGAATGAGGTGGTAGTTATCGGTTATGGTTCTCAAAAGAAAAAAGATTTGACTGGTTCTATTGCTACGGTTTCTGAAAGGAATTTCCAAAAAGGTAACATCGTCTCACCTGAGCAATTGATAGCGGGTAAAATAGCAGGCGTGTCTATTACCCCCGGCAGCGGTGCTCCAGGCTCAGGTAGCACTATTCGAATACGAGGTGGTTCATCGCTTTCTAATGACAATCCACTGATTGTTGTTGATGGTGTGCCTTTATCTGGCGGTGGCAATAAAGGCTCTGCTACGGAAGGTATTGGTGGTATTTCTAATGGACTAAGCCTTATCAACCCCAATGATATTGAAAGCATTACCGTTTTAAAAGATGCATCGGCAGCTGCTATTTATGGTTCGCGGGCTTCTAACGGTGTTATCATGATTACAACTAAAAAAGGTAAGAAGGGCGATGCTTTGAAAATCAATTTCAGCACTGTCTTATCTCAAGCGCAACCAGTTGAATTTGTCCCTACTTTATCAGGTGATGAGTTCAGAGGATTGGTTAATAAAGCAGGAAATAGCACTCAAAAAGCTCTTTTGGGTAAAGAAAATACCAATTGGCAAGAGTTGATTTACAGAAATGCTTTCAGTCATGATGAAAATTTGAGCTTCACGGGCAATCTCGGCAGTTTGCCTTATCGCTTATCTGTTGGTTATCTCAATCAAAATGGTATTCTTTTAAACTCCAATATGGATAGAAAAACAGCGAGTTTGAACTTGAACCCGCGTTTGTTGGATGACCATTTGAGAGTAGATATGAGCTACAAAGGCTCATTCGCTAAAAGTAAATTTGCTGACGAAGGAGCTATCGGAGGTGCAGTTTTTTTCGACCCAACACAACCTGTTCGCACCAGCAAAGATGCTTATCAAGGCTATTTTGAATGGTTGAATCCAGATGGCACTTTAAATACATTGGCTGGACGCAATCCAGTTGGTTTATTGAATTCGCGTCAAGACCAATCAAATGTCAATCGCCATATTGCGAATGCCATTGTTGATTATAAATTTCACTTTTTCCCTGATTTACATGCCAATGTGAATGTGGCTATTGACCAAGCCAATACAGATGGCACGGTTAGAAAAGATAGTACAGCCGCTTCTGCTGCTGCGGTGAAAGGGGTGAATAATACATACACTCAAAAACGCACGGCTAAAACCATTGAATCATATTTAAATTATGTGAAAGAATTCAACGGCATTCGGGCTGATGTGATGGCGGGTTATGGGTATCAAGATTTTTATTTTGAAGGTACCAATGGTTTTTATAATCTAAAAGGCGTTCGTCAAGGTGATACTATTCCTTCGGCTATCAATCCAAGAAGCCAATCGACTTTGGTGTCGTTTTTTGGTCGGGCGAATTTGGGTTACAAAAATCGTTATTTGGCGACATTTACAATGCGTCGGGATGGTTCTTCTAAATTGGCTCCAGGTCATAAATGGATTACTTATCCAGCAGTGGCTTTGGCTTGGCGTATGATAGAAGATGGTATTGGCAAAGGTGTATTATCTGATTTGAAAATGCGTTTGGGCTACGGCGTTACAGGTCAACAAGACGGTATTGGCGATTATAATGGCTTAAAAACCTTCTCATTGGGAGGAAATACGGCGCAATATGCTTTCGGCGATAACTATATTTCAACATTGCGTCCAGAAGGATTCAATGAATTGTTGACTTGGCAAAAGACAGCGACATATAACTTCGGTTTGGATTTCTCAAGTAAAAATGAGCGCATTTCAGGTGCTATTGATTATTACGTGAGAGAAACAACGAATCTTTTCAATGATGTGAATATCCCTGCGGGAGCTAATTTTACGAATAGAATCAAGAGCAATATTGGTACTCTTGAAAACAAAGGGATTGAGTTGACTTTAAGCTTAGTACCTGTAAAAACCAATAAATTGATTTGGGAAACCAATTTCATTGCGGCTCAAAATACCAACAAAATTACGAAATTGACTTTGGTGGATGACCCTAAATTCGTTGGTGTTGAAACGGGTGGTATTTCAGGTGGCGTTGGTAACAATATCCAAATACATGCAGTTGGCTCGCCGAAATCTTCTTTCTATGTTTATAAGCAAGTATATGCTGAAAATGGTAAACCAGTAGAAGGTTTGTATGTGGATAGAAACCAAGATGGAAAAATTACCGTAGATGATAAATATCTGTATGAAAAACCAGACGCTAATTATACATTGGGCTTCACTTCTAATTTGACTTACTATAATTTCAGTTTTGGCTTTGTACTGAGGGGTAGCATCGGCAACTATATGTACAGCAATTTGAATTCAGGTGGAACATTCGGAGCTAATTCTTTGAATTATTTATACAATCCTGCTCGCGATGTTTTGAATACAGGCTTTACAAATGCACAGTATTTCTCTGATTATTATATTCAAAATGCCTCATTTTTGAAAATGGATAACTTGACATTTGGCTACAATTTGAGTTCATTGTTTAAAAATAAACACAGTGTTCAATTGACAGCCATTGTTCAGAATGTTTTTAGAGTGACCAAATACTCAGGTGTTGATCCTGAAATTGCAGGCGGTATTGATAACAATATTTATTTACGTCCACGCACTTATTCTTTGGGTGTAAATGTTCAATTTTAAAAACTAAGCGACATGAAAAATAATAAAAAAGCCATTTTCTTAGGTGCATTAACGGTATTAACCTTTTTTGCATCGTGCGTAAAAGACCTCGATAGAGTGCCTTATTACGAAGTGACATCAGCAACGGTTTATAACGACCCTGCTAATTACAAATCTATATTGGCTAAAGTATATGCCGGTTTAGCCCTCAGCGGACAGCAAGGTCCAGCGGGTAAAGCGGATATTAGCGGTATCGACGAAGGCTTCTCCACCTATTTGCGTCAATATTATAAGGCGCAAGAGTTGACAACGGATGAAGCGGTGATCGGTTGGAATGATGGTAGCATCAAGGACTATCATGATATGAAATGGACATCTGCCAACGAATTTATTGCAGCCATGTACTACCGCATTTTTTATCAAATCACTTTATGCAATGAGTTTATCCGTGAAACAACGGATGAAAAATTGTCAAGCAGAGGTTTGAGTGGTGATAATAATATTAAAGCCTATCGAGCAGAAGCGCGTTTTTTACGGGCTTTGAGTTATTGGCATGCTTTAGATATGTTTGGCAATGTGCCTTTTGTGACTGAAAAAGACGCTTTGGGTGCATTTTTACCAACTCAAACAAGCCGCACGGCTCTTTTTACTTATATTGAAACAGAGTTGAAAGAGATTGAAAGCCTTATGGTTGACCCTAAGAAAAATGAGTATGGTCGGGCTGATAAAGCCGCTGCTTGGACACTCTTGGCTAAATTATATTTGAATTCAGAGATTTATACAGGTCAAATTAAAGCCACAGAATGCATTACTTATTGCAATAAAGTCATCGCAGCAGGCTATACACTCGATACGAACTACGAAAACTTATTCAAAATTGGTAATGACAAATCCAACGAAGTCATTTTTGCTGTTCGTTTTGATGGTATTCATTCCAAAACATGGGGTGGTATGACTTTCTTGGTTCATGCACCTGTTGGCGGCACGATGAAAGCGGCTGACTTTGGAATCAACGGCGGTTGGGGCGGCTTGCGGACGACTAAAAATTTAGTCGGTCTTTTCTCAGGTCCTTCGGGCAAAACAGATACTCGCGCCATGTTTTATACTGATGGTCAAACCCTTGAAATTGATGATATTTCTGAATTCAAACAAGGTTATGCCATTACTAAATATAAAAATGTGGATGCAGCGGGCAAACCAGGTTCAGACCCAGAAGGCAATTTCCCTGATACTGATTTCCCAATGTTCCGTTTAGCAGATGTGTTTTTGATGTCAGCAGAGGCTACACTGAGGGGTGGCTCAGGGGCAACTAAAACACCGCTTGAGTTTGTGAATGCTGTGCGTCAACGCGCATACAAGAGCACATCAGGCAATGCAACAGCCGTTACTCTGAATGATATTTTGAACGAACGCGGACGCGAATTGTATTGGGAATGTCATCGTCGGACGGATTTGATTCGCTTCAAAAAATTCACAACAGCCGATTATTTATGGCAGTTGAAAGGAGGCGTTAAAGTAGGTAGAGCGGTAGCAGATTATTTCAATTTGTTCCCAATACCAGCAGCTGACGTTGTGGCTAATCCTAATTTGAAACAAAATACGGGGTATTAATAATTAGGAATTTTAAATTAGGAATTAGGAATAAAGTCTGAAAGTTACCTCAAAATACTGAGGGGGTGTACAACTTTCCTAATTCCTAATTCCTAATTCCTAATTCCTAATTCCTAATTCCTAATTCCTAATTCCTAATTCCTAATTCCTAATTCCTAATTCC